>CAYWCB010000029.1:13382-13899 GCA_964456615.1 uncultured Eubacteriales bacterium
TAGATCTTCCCGAGGTTGCGAAGACCGATGGCGAGTTGCTCGACGATCTCGAGAGGATGCCCGGCTGGCCCGAGCGCGTGAAGGTGATGCAGGCGAACTGGATCGGCCGGAGCCATGGCGCCGAGGCTCAGTTCACCGTCTGTGACTCTGATGGCGAGCCGACAGACGAGCGCATCACCGTCTTCACCACGCGTCCCGACACGCTCTTCGGCTGCACATTCTTCCTGCTCGCGCCAGAGCACCCGCTCGTGAGCGAGTTCGTCGCAGGCACCGAGTACGAGACGGATGCGATGCGCGTCGTCGAGAAGGCAGCGCGAGAGAGCGCGGTCGAGCGCTCGATGGGCGAGCACGAGAAGAACGGGGCGTTCACCGGCCGGTATGTCGTGAACCCCGTGAACGGCGAGAAGGTGCCGGTCTGGGTGTGTGACTACGTGCTCATGGAATACGGCACCGGCGCGGTGATGGCGGTCCCCTGCGGTGACCAGCGCGACTTCGAGTTCGCCCGCAAGTACGGCCT
>CAYWCB010000030.1:0-13877 GCA_964456615.1 uncultured Eubacteriales bacterium
CGACTCTCCCAAGGTCAACTGGAGCACGTGGTGTGCGTTCGCATCCAAGGCGTGAGGGCCTACATCATCGGCGTCGAAGACCTCATCGTGGACAGGTTGAGTGCGTGCGTGTTCTGGAAGCACGAGGAGTCGTGCGAGTGGGCGGAGATACTGCTCAGGGGTGCGACCGAAGTGGATCTGTCGTACCTCAGGGAGCGAGCCGCTGAAGAGGACGTGCTCGAACGACTCGAGCGCATGCTGGGGGACCGATGACACGAGACGTTGACTACGACACGTGGGTGGCAAGGCCTCGCGACACGACCCGCTTGATCGCCCGGTTGGCGCAGCGCCCCATGCGTCGGCGCAAGCCACGCGATCCGGTGCAAGTCGTGGTGCTCTCCCGAATGACTGTGAGGAAGATGCGTAGGCGGGAAGTGGAAGGCCGGCTGGTGAGGGTTGGACCTCGGGAGTACGAATTGCCGACGGCAGCCGCGGTGACGGGGGACAGGGATGAGTGACGCGCGCATCGAGTTCGAGAACGGCTCACTCGCCCCCGAAGAGCTTGCCGCTGCGTTCGCGGCACTGCCGGCCGACATCACGTTCGTGGACGCCGAAGGAATCGTGCGTTACTTCTCCGCGTACCGGATATTCTCGCGTCCGCCCGAGTGCCTGGATCGGCACGTACTCGACTGTCACAGCGAGAGCACGCGACCCGGCATCGCGAAGATGCTCTCGGAGTTCGCGAGTGGCTGGCGCGACGAGGCGATCTTCCTGGAGAGGAAGAGCGGTCGGGACGTGCACGTGCGGTACGTGGCGCTGCGTGGGGCGGACGGCGGCTACCTGGGGTGTCTTGAGGTCGCTCAGTGGGCGGACGAACTGGGGGACGCTCCAACGGGGTAGGCCCTCCCACCGGTTCGCTGAACCTCCTCGGGCGGCTGGCGTTAACTTCTCCTCAGGTATGCACTTGTGCCCGCACAGGTTTGAGGGCGCGCCGTTTCGCAGAGGGCATCGCGACGGGGCAACGGTGTGTCCTGCCCGTTCCGACGGGGGGTCCGGTTGTGCGGTTGCTTGGTTTCGGCGCAATGGCATCAGGTGCCACGAGGGATGCCCCAGGTACGAGGGGTCGTGCGCGGACGACCAGACGCTTGCTCGTGCTTGCTGCGCTTTCCCTTGCCCTCCCGGTCGCGGCGCCGGTGACGAGCGCGTCGGCGGCGATCACGGCCTACGGTGACTGGACCTCACCGTCACCGGTGCCACTGATCCGGCGCACGGCACGGCGGTCATGAACATCGACAACACGATCACGTACACTCCCGATTCCGGTTGGGTAGGCACGGATCCGTTCGACTATCCGATCTCGGATGGCAGAGGCGGCACAGACACCGGCGCAGTCGAGGTCACCGTCCACGAGGTGTCCGTCCCGCCCCACGAGGCGGAGATCCCGATCCCGGGCACGGGAGTCATCCTCTACTTCATGAGCCTCATGGAAACGAACACCTTGTCGGCAGTACCGGTCGCTCCGGGCTCGCAGCACGGGCCCGTTCCCAGCTACAGGATTGTCCCGGGCACGTACTACGACATCACCACGACGGCGGTCTTCACCGGCGAGGTGCTCGTGACGATCACCTACAACGACTCGGGACTCACTGCTGAGCAGGAAGCGGGGCTGCGGCTCTACCACTGGGAGGGCGGCGCGTGGGTGGACGTGACCGTTTCGCGTGACACAGTGGCGAACACGGTGACGCGCAGCGTGACGAGCTTCTCGGACTTCGTCATCATGGCGCCGCCGCCGTCACTGCCCCCGCCACCGCCGGGGGTCACGACCTCTGCGTCTTCGCCCTGGAGCATCGCGTTGCTCGTCATCTCGGCGCTCGGCGTCGCGGTAGGACAGAGACTCAGGAAGCGCACCGCCTCGTAGCGTCGAAGGCGGACTCCTGCCTGATGAAGGGACGGCCTCGTGCCGTCCCTTCCGCGCTCGGAGGTCCGCTGGCCCCGGAACCGATACGCCGTCGGCGAAGCGACCGTGGCGCATCATCGCAAAAGCAACAGCCCCGATTCGCCTTCGCAGCGGCTGAGAGCTCTGCTGCTACAATGACCGCGGCGGGACGCACCGGCCTCAGAGGGCGGCGCCGCGCGAGTCGTAGCCGACGACGAGGGGAGTGCCTGCCGAGCAGAGACGTTCGGAGAAGCGCCGGGCCTGTGCGACATCGGTCGTGCAGGTGACGAGGTGAGGGCTCATCGAAGGATTCGGCGGATGGCTCTCCGGCTCACCGGGGTCGTGACGACGCCGACAAATCCCGCGGGCGACCGCGGGGACAAAGCGGCATCGGACCGGTGTTCGACCTCAAGGGACGGCCCCGTCCCGGACCGCTGCACGTGTTCTCGCTGCGGTGCGTGCCCGTATGCACACGCGAGCACGCTTCACCTGCACTCACGACCTTCAGGAGGTCTGCACGCATGTGTGGCATCGTTGGCTACGTAGGCCCCCGCCAGGCGAGCGACGTGCTCCTCGGCGGGCTCGCCCGGCTGGAGTATCGCGGCTACGACTCGGCAGGGCTCGCCATCATCGAGGACGACGCCCTCTCGGTGGTGCGGCGCGTCGGCAAGCTGGTGAATCTCATGAACGCGGTCGAGTCCTCTCCGGTCCCGGGCAGCGTCGGCATCGGGCACACGCGATGGGCGACCCACGGTCGGCCGAGCGAGGAGAACGCCCACCCGCACACGGACTGTACGGGTCGGATCGCCCTTGTCCACAACGGGATCATCGAGAACTACGCGGAGTTGCGCGAGGAACTGGCCGCCGCAGGCCACATCCTGCGCTCCGAGACCGACACGGAGACCCTGGCACACCTGATAGAGGGCTACTTCGACGGGGACCTCACCGAGGCGGTCCGCCGCACCCTGAAGCAGCTCCGGGGGAGCTACGCCATCGCCGTGCTGCACCGGGACGACCCGACGACCATCGTGGCCGCACGCCAGGACTCACCGCTCATCGTGGGGCTCGGAGAAGCCGAGAACATCGTCGCGAGCGACATCCCGGCCGTGCTCGAGTACACGCGCGAGGTACTTGCTCTGGGCGACGGCCACGTGGCCACAGTGAGCGCGGACGCCGTGTCCGTGATCGACAGCGAGGGGTCCAAGGTCGAACCCGAGCGGATGCACGTCGAGTGGGACCTGGACGCTGCCGAGAAGGGCGGCTTCGAGGACTTCATGCTCAAGGAGATCTTCGAGCAGCCCCAGGCGATCCGCGAGACGCTCCGCGGCCGCATGGGCGAGGACGGCATCGTGCAGCTCTCTGAGCTGGCGATGACCTCCCAGCAGGTCGCCAACATCTCGCGCGTGTTCATCGCCGCCTGCGGGACCTCGTTCCACGCAGGAGTGGTCGCGAAACACCTGATCGAGGCGTGGGCCCGCATCCCGGTCGAGGTGCAGGTCTCGAGCGAGTTCCGCTACGGGGACCCCATCGTCGACGACGAGACGCTCGTGGTCGCGATCACGCAATCGGGAGAGACTGCCGACACGCTCGCAGGCGTGCGCGAGGCTCGCGAGCGCGGCGCGAACGTCATCGCGATCACCAATGTCGTCGGCTCGCGCGTGACCCGCGAGAGCGACGGAGTCATCTACACGCACGCGGGACCCGAGATCGGCGTCGCCGCGACGAAGACGTTCACAGCGCAGATGGCCGCGCTCTACGTGCTCGCACTCAAGCTCGCGCAGTGCAAGGGCACGCTCCCCCAGGCTCGCATCGAGGGGCTGTGGCAGGAGCTCTCGGCGATGCCCGACATCGTGGAGGCCGTGCTCTCCGATCTCGAGCCCGTCAAGGAATGCGCGGATGTCTACAAGGACGTCTACTCTTCACTCTTCCTCGGCAGGGGCATCGGCGTGCCGGTTGCCATGGAGGGCGCCCTGAAGCTGAAGGAGATCAGCTACATCCACGCCGAGGCGTATGCGGCGGGCGAAATGAAGCACGGCCCCATCGCGCTCATAACCCAGGACGTGCCGGTCGTGGTAGTCGCGACGCAGGGGCACACATACGAGAAGGTCGTGAGCAACATCCAGGAGGTGCGCGCGCGCGGCGCCGAGGTGATCGCGGTCGCGACGCACGGGGACGACGACATCCTCAAGCACGCGGAGCACGCCCTCTACGTGCCGAGGACGAGCGAGTCCCTCTCGGCGATACCTGCGACGGTGCCGCTCCAGCTGCTGGCGTACTACATCGCCAAGTACCGCGGCTGCAACGTGGACCAACCCCGCAACCTGGCGAAGTCCGTCACCGTCGAGTAGGCGACGGGCGGAGAGGCGAGGGTCCGACGTGGGAGAAGGCGCGCGGTGGGAGAAGGCTCAGTGGGAGAGCGCGCGCGGAGGAAGAAGGCGTGCGGTGGGAGCATGACTAGAGCGGCAATCGGAACACGCGAGGAGAGCACGTGATCACGGGGCTTGGCGTCGACATCGTCGAGATCGATCGCATGAGGGCCGCCCTCGAGCGCCATCCTCGCTTGAAGGAGCGCCTCTTCTCTGAAGACGAGCGCGCCTACTGCGAGAAGCGCAATCGCCCCGAGATCCACTACGC
This sequence comes from uncultured Eubacteriales bacterium, assembly GCA_964456615.1. GTDB lineage: Bacteria > Actinomycetota > Coriobacteriia > Anaerosomatales > CAVRZR01 > CAVRZR01. The sequence continues at coordinate 4,550 of CAYWCB010000030.1, forward strand.
GCTGAGGTTCGCCGCGAAGGAGGCCGTCCTCAAGGCGCTCGGGGTGGGCTTCGCCGGCATGCGGTTCACCGATGTGGAGGTCGAACGCGACCCGTCAGGCCGCCCCGTGCCCGTGCTGAAGGGGCGTGCGGCCAAGCTCGCCGAGGAGTACGGTGTGCTGGAGATGCACCTGTCGTTGTCGTTCACCCACACGACGGCGGTGGCGTCGGCGGTAGCCATCACCGAAGACCGAAGGCCGAGGCCGAGGCCCGAGCTCTTCGATCCGAAGGCCGAGCTCGCCGCAGCCTTCAAGGAAGCGCGCAGCATGCTGGACGGCCTGTCGGCGGAGGACTCGGCCACAGACCCGGGAGGGGACACGGGCCCGCAGGAGGAGCGATGATCCACGCGCTCACCGCATCGCAGATGCGCGCCGCCGAGGGCCGTGCGGTCGCTGATGGCGTCGCGACGCTTGACGTGCTGATGGAGCGTGCAGGCACGGCAGTGGCCCGCGAGTGCTCCGAGCGGATGCCCGAGGGCCGCGTTGCCGTGCTCGCGGGGGCGGGCAACAACGGCGGAGACGGTTGGGTCGCCGCACGGGTCCTCCGGGAGCAGGGACGCGACGTTCACGTCTTCAGCGTCGCTCCCGCTGAGGGCCTCTCGGGCATCGCGGGAGCGGCGGCGCGGGCGGCGATCGAAGGCGGCGTCGCCTGGAGCCCGCACTCTCAAGGCGGACCCTCCCCGGCCGACCTCGCGCGGTACCCGGCTGTGGTCGATGCGCTGCTCGGTATCGGCATCACGGGGCCGTTGCGTCCCGAGCTCGCCACGTGGATCGAGACGTGCAACGCGGCGGCATCGTTCGTCCTCTCGGCAGACGTGCCCAGCGGCGTTGAAGCGGACACTGGCCGCGTCGAAGGCCCTGCCGTCCAGGCGGACGTCACCGTGACGTTCGGCGCACCCAAGATAGGACTCGTGCAGTACCCGGGGGCGGGCTTCGCGGGCGAGGTCGTCGTCGAGGACGTCGGCATCCCTCGCGGCTTGCTGATCGCCGAAGGTGCGCCCGAGATCTGGAACGAGGCGGAATACGCTGCGCTGCTGCCGCCGACCGCCCCTGACGACCACAAGAACCTCCGCGGTCGCGTGCTCGTCGTGGCGGGGTCGGGTGCCTATCCCGGCGCGGCGATCCTGGCGGCGCACGGGGCGCAGCGTATGGGCGCGGGCTACGTCACCCTCGCAGTCCCCGAATCTGCGGCTGCCGTTGCCCGCGCGCACCTTGCCTCGGCGGTCGTGGTCGGCATGCCGGAGAACCCCTCACGTACGTTCGCCTCGAGGGACGCGGAGCGCCTTCTCGATCTGGCGCGCGAGTACGATGCCGTCGTCCTCGGTCCGGGGCTCACGGTCTCGCGCGGGGCGGTCGTGGTCGCGCGCACGCTCGTGTCGCGTCTGCCGATACCGCTCGTTGTGGATGCCGACGCGCTGAACGCGCTCGTCGACGCGACGTCGCTGCTGGCCGAGCGACCCGCTGCCACCGTCGTGACGCCGCATCCCGGCGAGGCCGGGAGGATGCTCGGCGTCTCGACCGAGGACGTCCAGGCCGACCGCATCGCCAAGGCGAGGGCTCTGGGCGAAGGCAAGGTCACGTGCGTGCTCAAGGGCGCGGGCACGCTCGTTGCCGGATCGGGCCGCTGCGTGGTCAACACGTCAGGGAGTGCCGCGCTCGCGAAGGCTGGCACGGGCGACGTGCTCGCGGGCATGATCGGCACCCTGCTGGCGCAGGGCCTCGCTCCGCTCGAGGCGGGTGCTCTCGGTGCGTATCTGCACGGTCGTGCAGGAGAGGCGGCAGCCGAAGCGCTCACGCCGACGTGCGTTCGTGCGGAGGACGTGTACGAACACGTGCCGGAGGCCGTGGCCGAGCTGCTCGGCGACTGGTGAGGGCTTCAAGATCTGCGGGAGGCCGCAACATGCGTGCGCATCCGAGCGTCTCGGGGCGCGACGGACCCGAGTGCGCGGGGGTATGGTGAACATGACGGAGCGGTGGGGCGGTGAGCGGCAAGACGCCCCGCACAGGACGGAGGAGTCGACGTGACCTCAGAGTCCGAAGAGACGAGCGGCGGCCTTGGCAAGACCGCGGGCGACATCATGACGCCCGACCCGATCACGGTGACGCCGGAGACGTCGGTGACGGACGCGGCGCACCTGATGGTCGACAACGGCGTGGGCGCCCTACCGGTGCTCGATGGGGACCGGCTGGTCGGCATCGTCACCGAAGGCGACCTGATCATGCAGGACGTGAAGCTCGAGTTCCCGAGCTACATCCACCTCCTCGACGGCATGATCATGTATCCGCCGGCGACCGCGCGCTTCGAGGACGAGCTACGCAAGGCGGTTGCCGCCACGGTGGCAGCGGTCATGACCGAGGATGTCGTCACCGTCGAGGTCGACGCCCCCGTTGAGGACGTCGCGACGCTGTTCGTGGAGCGGGATGTCAGCCGAATGCCCGTGCTCGCGCAAGGCAGGCTCGTCGGAATCGTCAGCAAGTCCGACGTCGTGCGCTCGCTCGTGGAGGAATGATAGGTGGCGTCGACGCGTTGGGCGTGGGTCGAGGTCGACCTGGGCGCCATCGAACGGAACGTACGGACGCTCAAGGGTCTCACCCCGTCGGCGACGAGGTTCATGGCCGTCGTGAAGGCCGACGGCTACGGTCACGGCGCCGTTCAGGTCGCGCGCGCCGTCCTCGCGGCTGGCGCGGACTGGCTGGGTGTTGCGACCGTCGATGAGGCGTTGGAGCTCAGGGGTGCTGGCATCGTCTCGCCCGTGCTGATCCTCTCCGAGCCCCCGGCCGCCTCGGTCGACCTCCTGCTCGAGCACGACATCGTCTCGACGGTGACGACACGCGAGTTCGCCTTGGAGCTGGGCCGGATTGCCGCAGAGAGGATGACGACGGCTCGCTACCACCTCAAGGTCGACACGGGGATGAACCGCATCGGGGTCCCCGCCGAGGAGGCAGCGCGTTTCGCAGCCGCGCTGAACGGCACACCCGGGCTGACGCACGAGGGGACGTTCACGCACTTCGCGACCGCCGACGTCCGGGGTGACTGGGACTTCGATCGTCAGCTCGAACGCTTCGCCGACGCGTTGGCCGCGATGCGCACCGAGGGCGTCGGCCCGGGCATCACGCATGCCGCGAACAGTCCGGCGACGATACTGCACCCGGAGAGCCATCTGGACATGGTGCGCTGCGGAATCGCTCTGTATGGCCTGCACCCGTCGGAGGCGACCTACGGTGCGATCGAGCTCGCCCCGGCGATGTCGGTGAAGGCCCGTGCGCTGCTCGTGAAGCGCATCGCGATGGGGGAGGGCGTGAGCTATGGGCTCACGTATCGCGCCGCAGCACCTACTCTCATCGCCACGTTGCCGCTCGGCTACGCCGACGGGGTGCACCGCGTCCTTTCGAACGAGATGCAGGTGATCGCGGGCGGACACAGGGCACAGCAGGTGGGCATGGTCTGCATGGACCAGCTCATGTTCGAGGTCCCTCGCGGATGCGACGTCGCCAGGGGTGACGAGGTCGTTCTTGTGGGCGAACAGGGGGGCGAGCGAGTTCTCATGGACGAGATGGCTGCATGGGCCGGGACCATCAACTACGAGATGGCGTGCGCCTTCGGAATGCGTCTTCCTCGGGTGTACCGCTGACGCGCATGAGACTGCGGCCGCGGGCAGGGCATCGCGCGCGTAGTTCCTTAGCAGGAGCCGTGTCCCCCGGGTAGAAATGTGCTGTACGGGACCGAAGGACCCGCGCTGTTTGGCGTGCGGTCAGGGGTGCCAGGATGGAGGACTTCGTGGACGAGAAGGTTCTCGAGGAGCTGAAGTTCCATAGGGAGACCATCGAGGCGGACGCTCATTCCCCTCTCCACCTCATTCGCGAGAAGGAGATGGAGATCTCCGGAAGAGTGCTCGCCGCGAAGCGGGAGGCCGAGGAGATCGTGTCGGCAGCCCGCAAGAAGGCCGTCGACGTGGTTGCGAAGGCCGAGGAAGAGTCTCTGGCGCTCGGACAGGAACGCGAACGCCAAGTGATCGAAGAGGTCGATCGTGAGATCGTGCGGATCAAGGCGGACGCCGAGACCGAGGCGGCGGACCTCGAGCGTCGTCTTGCGCAGCGCACTGACGCGGCAGCGGACTTCATCGTCGACTCGGTGTTGTCCGTCTGACATTAGGGCCGCTCACGCGGTCGGACGGGGGTGCAGCAGTGCTTGTCCCAATGGCGAGAGTGGAGATCATCGGGCCGAAGACCCACTTCTTCGACGTGGTGAGCCTGATCCATGACCTCGGCACGCTACATATCGAAGACCTTACGAAGAAGATCCAGACAGGTGAGATGCCCTTGGAGACGATGGAGGTCTACGACCGCCAGCGTCGCGACCAGGAGCGCATGGAGGACCAGCTCATCCGGGTGCGAGCGATCCTGCGTGCCCTCCACCACGAGGGAGCACCGCCCGATTCCGAGGCCCGCAAGAGCGAATACAAGCGCCTGTATGCGATGGACAGCGAGGAGCTCGCCGCTGAAGTGACGCGGGTCATCGACGAGGTCGAGGACCGCACGGCAACGCTCGCGTCGAGCCACACGTCGCTTGAAGCGGAACTCGCGCTGCTGGCCCGCTACGAGCCGATACTCCACAAGATCCAGCCGCTCGCGAAGCAGATCGTCACGACCGGGGCGTACGAGTCGGTCGCGCTCCTCGTGGAGCGACGCTACAAGGGCGCGCTCGAGCAGCTGAAGGCGGAACTCGACAAGCTCACGCATCGGCAGTGCGAGATCGTGTCGACCGATGTTGATGAGGAGACGACCGCAGTCATCGTCGTGTTCAACCGCCAGTACTCGGAGCCGGTGCACAAGTTCCTTGCGATGGAGAACGTGAACCAGATCCGTCTGCCGAGCGAGTTCAAGGACGTTCCGTTCGATGTCGCGTACGACCAGATCAAGGAGCGGCGCCAGTCGCTGCCGACCGATCTGAAGGACGTTACTTCCGAGCTCGAAGAGATGTCCGACACCTGGCAGCTCAAGCTGAGCACGGTCCGCGATGTGCTCACCGACAAGATCGACGAGATCAGCGCCATCCCGAAGTTCGGACGGACCGAGTACGCGTTCGTCATCACGGGTTGGGTGCCGGCGAACGAAGTCGGCCAAGTCCGCAAGGCGATGGCATCGGAGTGGGGCGACGAGATCATCGTCGAGCAGATGGAGATCCGCGAAGAGGAGTTCGCGGACACGCCGGTCGCGCTGAAGAATCCGAAGGCGGTCGCGCCGTTCCAGAACATCCTCTCTGTCTACGGCGTACCTCGCTACGGAACGCTCGATCCGACCATGATGTTGTTCATCTTCTTCCCCCTGTTCATGGGCCTGATCATCGGCGACATAGGCTATGGCGCCGTCCTGCTCGGCATCACCATCTGGCTAAGAGTGAAGTTCCGTGAGAACAACGTGGTGCAGATCGCAACGTCCATCCTCGGACCTGCCGCGACCATGGTGTTCTTGTTCGGGTTCGTATACGGCGAGCTGTTCGGCAACCTCTTCCACGCGCAGATCGTGGACTTCATGCGGAGGGTTAGCGGCGGGGCCCTGCCCTTCTTGCGAACGCAGGGCGAGATGATCAAGGTATTCATGTATCTGGCCGTCGGCGTCGGGGTCGTGCACATTCTGCTCGGGCTCGTGATGGGCGTCATCAACGCCGTCAGGACCAAGAGCCGGAAGCACCTGTTCGAGAAAGCCGGCATCCTGACGTTCGTCGTATGCATCGGCATCGTCGTCGTGCTGGGCATCGCCGCCCAGAACTTCGGCAGCTGGGCCATCGGCGGGCAGGTCCTCTTCGCCATCCTCGCCCTCGCCGGCTTCTTCTATGCGATCCGTGGAGGCGGCGTCATGGGGGTGATCGAGACACTCGAGGCCTTCACCGGTATGGCGAGCTACATCCGTATCATGGCCGTCGGTCTCGCGGGCGCGATCTTCGCCGAAGCGATCAACGAGATCGTCGCGGACATGGCCGCAGGCAATCCGGCCATGCTCGTGGTGGCCGTTCTGATAGGGATCGTGCTGCACACGCTGAACTTCGTGATCGCGTGTTTCAGCCCGTTCATCCATGCGATGCGTCTCAACTTGCTCGAGTTCTTCGGGAAGTTCTACGAGACCGGCAAGCAGCAGTACAGCCCGTTTACCAAAACCGGAGGTGAAAAGCGCGCATGAAGAATCGGCTCGCACGGTGGTTGTTCGGCAGTACGTTCGTAGCGGCTTTCCTGGTTCCCGCTCTTGTGTTTGCTGCTGAGGGGGCAGCCGAGGCCCCGCTGGAATGGCAGGCGGTCGTCGGCAAGGCCATCGCAGCTGGTCTCGCAATGGGTCTTTCGGCCTTGGGCGCCGGCTATGCACAGGCGAAGATCGGTTCCGCCGGCGCCGGTACGCTCGCCGAGCGTCCCGAGGTGTCGATCTGGATCATCACGCTCCAGGCATTGCCGGAGGTCATCGTCCTGCTGGGCTTCGTTTCCGCGATCCTCATAAGCGGCTAGCAGCGTCACAGCGACCACGCGGGAGGAGCCTGATCCATGGCCCTTGAGGACATCTTCAGAGCGTTGGACCAGCAAGCTGATGACGAGTGTGAGCAGATCCTGCAAGAGGCCCGCGACCACGCGGACGTGATCGCCGCTGACGCCGAGGCGCAGGCGGAGTCGATTCGCGCGGCTCACGTCGCCGAGGTTGAGAAGAACACGCGCGCTCGGGCGTCACAGGGCGTGAACGCGGCCCGCCTCGAAGCTCGCAAGCGGGTCGCCGGCGTCAAGCAGCGGGCTGTGGAGCGTGCTTTCGAGCGGGCGACCGAGAAGCTCCGTGAGGTGCGTGCGACCGGTCGCTATCCGGACGTGTTCGCGGCGTTGACCAGGGAGGCAGTAGCCGGCGTGAACGGCGACTTCAGCGTCGTCGTGGATCCGGCAGATGCCGACCTTGCGCGGTCCGTCCTGAGCCAGATTGGAGCGACCGGAACCGTCGAGACAAAGCTCTCGACGACTGGAGGTCTCGTCGTGGATACGAGCGGTGGCCGGATCGTGAGACGCAACACGCTCGAGGACCGGCTGCAGAAGGTCCGCGAACTCGACCAGGCTGCGGTCGCGGAGCGCATCTTCTCATGAGCCCAAGACCCCAAGAGGCGGCCAAGGCGACAGGCAGGGACTACGGCTACGCCAACGCACGCATTCGCGGGATGAAGTCCCGGCTGCTCTCTCGGGCCTTCCTCGACGAACTCATAGCGGCACCGGACATCGCACAGTGCATCCAGGCGCTCATGGACACCGAATACGCCCCGGACCTGGACGAGGCGCTCATCCGTGGCCGCGACGCCACCTCGGTGGGTGGGGCGCTGAAGAACAACATGGTCCGGACGTACCAGAAGGTCCTCGGATTCCTGAATGAGGAGGCTTCGTTCATCCTGACCACACTGCTCGGCAGGTGGGATACATACAACCTCAAGACGATCCTTCGTGGCAAGAACATGCACCTTGTGACCGGGGAGATCGAAGAGGGCCTGTTCGCGGCCGGGCAGCTGAGCAACGTGGACCTGGCCGCCCTCGCCGCTGCCGAGGACGTTCGCCACGTTGTCGATATCGCGAGTACGTGGGGGCTACCGTTCGCACGCGCCCTGCGTGAGGGATTCACGCAGTTCGCGACGTCCGGCAGTCTCGCAGAGCTCGAGCTCGCGCTGGACCGCTACTATGCGGACTGGGCCCGCGAGCGTCTCTCGAAGTCTCGGGCGAACGTGGCGACCGCGAGGAAGATCCTCGGCATCCAGGTCGACATCATGAACCTCATCACGGTCCTGCGCTTCCAGAAGGCCGACACCGAGTCGTTCAGGCCCGAGGACTACTTCCTGGAGGGTGGGAAATCGGTCGAACTCGGCCTCTACGTCGAGCTCGCGAAGCTCTCGGACGTCGACCAGGTGTTGGACGGGCTTCGCGCGACCCCGTACGGGAAGCTGTTGGACGATGTGGCGGTCAAGTACATCGAAGCGAATTCGATAGCCGTGTTCGAACGCGCGCTCGAGGACTTCCTGATGCGTCGCGCTCTGACCCTTGGGATCGGCGATCCGCTCGGCATCGGAGTCGGCATCTCATACCTGTGGGCGAAGCAGAACGAGATCACGAACCTCCGGATCATCGTGAGAGGAAAGGCCGTCGGCATGCCGCTGGACCGTGTGAGGAGTGAGTTGATCCTTGTATAAGGTGGTCGTGCTCACAGACCCCGAAACGGCGGACGGCTTCCGGCTCGCCGGAGTCGACGTCCAAGTCGTCGAGTCCAACGATATGGCTCGCAAGCAGCTGAACTCGCTGATCGACGACGATTCGAGCGGCATCATCGCCGTGAACGAGAAGATGATGGCCGCCATAGACGAGAGGACCCAGAAGAAGATCGATTCGATCTACCGACCCATCGTCATCTCGCTTCCGATCAAGGAGCGGCTTGAGATGGGCGAAGACCACCGGGCGTACCTGTCGCGCCTGATCAGGCGAGCGATAGGATTCGACATCACGCTGAGGCGAGGCTAAATGATAGTCGGAACGATAACCAAGATCACCGGTCCGGTCGTCATCGCGGACGGCATGACAGGCGCGAAGATGTACGACATCGTTCGCGTCGGTCGGCAGGGCCTCATGGGCGAGGTCATCCGTCTGGAGAGCGACACAGCGACCGTCCAGGTCTACGAAGACACCTCGGGTCTCATGATCGGCGACCCTGTGGAGTCCACCGAAGGACCTCTCACTGTCGAGCTGGGGCCGGGCCTGCTCTCGTCGATCTATGACGGCGTGCAGCGGCCGCTCCCGATCGTCGCCGAGCAGAGCGGCGACTACATCGAGCGCGGCACGGTAGCATCGGCGCTCGACCGCGAGAGGAAGTGGCACTTCACGCCGTCCGCATCGGCGGGCGACGACGTCGCGGGAGGCACCGTGCTCGGGACGCTTCCGGAGGGCAAGACGATCGTCCACAAGGTCATGGTGCCGCCGGACGCGAAGGGCAAGATCAAGTCGATCGTCGCCGAGGGCGACTACACCATCGACGACGTCATCGCCACTCTCGAGGACGGCACCGAGCTCACCATGGCGCAGAAGTGGCCGGTCCGGCAGGGTCGACCCTACGTCCGCAAGCAGGATCCGACCACGCCTTTCACCACGGGCATGCGCATCCTGGACACGTTCTTCCCGATCGCGCTCGGCGGCAACGCCATCATCCCGGGCGTGTTTGGGACGGGCAAGACGGTCACGCAGCAGTCGCTGGCGAGGTGGGCCGAGGCGGACATCATCGTCTACGTCGGCTGCGGGG
>CAYWCB010000031.1:0-13867 GCA_964456615.1 uncultured Eubacteriales bacterium
TCCCTCGATGACGGCGACGAAGTCCGGCAGCACTCGAAGGCGCACGGCCTGACCGACAGAGAGCGCATGTTCGGGGTGCGCGTGCGCCAGCAACTCCACTGGCCCGCTCCCCGTGTCCACCCGTACCGTGACGTCGGTGCTGCTCCCTGCGTAGACACTCGAGACCACACTGCCTCCCACATCGCCTGCGTCGTCGAGCTCCAGGCTGTCGGGCCTGATGGAGATCAGTACGCTGCGACCCGGCGGCAGGCCGTGGGTATGCACGCACGGCACGATGCCGATGGCGGTTTCGACACCTGCTCCGTCCGCGCTCACGATGCCACGCATCACGTTCGACGCGCCCACGAACTCGGCTACGAACCTCGTGTGCGGAAACTGGTAGACCCCGCGCGGCGAGCCAATCTGCTCGATCCGGCCATCGCGCATGACCACGATGGTGTCGGAGATGGCGAGCGCGTCACGCTGGTCGTGCGAGACGAGCACAGCCGTGGCGCCCGCCTCCTTGAGAACGTGCCGCACCTCGACGCGCATCTGGACGCGAAGGTCTGCGTCGAGGCTCGAGAACGGTTCGTCCATGAGCACGACGACCGGGTCGTGCGCAAGTGCTCGCGCGAGCGCCACCCGCTGCTGCTGTCCACCCGACAACTGGTGCGGCATCCGATCCTCGAGGTCGGCAAGACCCACGAGCTCGAGGATCTCTCCGACTCGGGCCGGCGCACCCGGGCCCTTGAGGTTGAAACCGACGTTGCGCGCCACGGTCAGGTGCGGGAACAGCGCATGCTCTTGGAAGACCATGCCTACGCCGCGGCGCTCCGCGGGTACCCACAGCGCGTCGTCGGCAACCGTCCGGCCGCCGAGCCGCACCTCGCCGGTGTCGGGGCGCTCGAAGCCGACGATCACGCGCAGCGTCGTCGTCTTGCCGCACCCGCTCGGGCCGAGCAGCGTAACGATCTGGCCGGTCTCGACGGAGAGCGACAGGTCGTCGACGGCACGGCGAGTCGATCCGGGATAGGACTTGGCGACGCCGAGGAGTTCGATCGCCGTACTCATGATGCTCCCGAGAATCGGTCGAGCATGAGCTTGAGAGGGATGACCGAAAGCAGCACCATCAGCATCGCAGGCGGAGCGGCAAGGTCGTACGCGCCCTCGCTCGCCTCGACCCACACGCGCACCGACAGCGTGTCGAATCCCGCGGGCCTCAGCAACAACGTCGCGGGGAGTTCCTTCGACGCGCTCACGAACACGAGCGCGCCACCGGCGAGCACGCCGAGCAGGATGAGCTTCGAGACCACTCGCACGACCGTGGCCATGGGGCTCAGCCCCGCAACCCGCGCCGCTTCATCGATGCGCGGCGAGACCGTCGCGAGACTCGCCGACGTCGACTGCATCGCCTGCGGCAAGAACCGGATCACGTAGGCAATCGCCACGATCACCATGGTGCCGTAGATGGCGGGAGCGAGGCGCAGCGAGAAGAAGATCAGGCCTAGACCGACGATGACACCGGGCAGGGCGTATCCGGCGTGCGCGAGCCGATCGATGACGCGACTCGGCGCCGACGGATGGCGCGACTGCAGGTAGACGACGGGTACCGCGAGCAGCATCGCCACGCCCGCGGCGAGCCCGGCCGCCTGGAGTGTGTTGAAGGCGAACCCGAGGAAGTCCGGATCGAGCCCGGTGACGACCACCGCGCGGCCCGACCAGTACGTGAGCACGGCAAGCGGCACGAGCGCAGACAGCGAGAGTACCCCGAGCGCGAAGACGAAGGCCGTCCACCGCCACGGCCCCAGCTCGACACGGCGTGGGCTGCGGGACACCCCGCTCGTCTCGTAGAAGCGTGCGCGGCGCCGCGTGAGCGCCTCGACGCCAAGGACCATGAGGGTAAGGGCAATAAGCACGACCGACAGGATCGCCGCGGCACCGGTGTCGAAGCCGCCCATCTGGTAGTAGATCGCGGTGGTGAAGGTGGAGTAGCGCAGCAGTGCGACCGCGCCAAAATCGCTCAGCACGTAGAGCACGACGAGGATCACCCCCGCGCCAACGGCCGGACGCAGCATCGGGAGCGTGACCCGGCGCAGCACCGCGAGCCGCCCGAGGCCGAGAGAGCTCGCGGCGTCCTCGTGGGCCTGTCCGAGGCGTCCGATCGCGGCGCCCACCACGAGGTAGGCGTAGGGATACGTGAACACGGAGAGCACGAACGCCACGCCGAAGAAGGAGTACATGTCGATCGGCGAGGCGCCGAGCGAGCGCACCACCCACCCACGCGGCCCGAAGACGATGATGTAGGTCATCGCTCCGACATAGGGAGGGATGGCGAGCGGCAACGCGAGCAGCCAGCGCAGAACGCTGCGACCGGGCAGGTCGGTGCGGTTGACGAGCCACGAAAGCGTGAAGCCGAGAAACCCTGAGACCAGCCCGACGACCGCGGCGAGCGAGAGTGTGTTCCACAGAAGCCCGACGATGCGCTCGTCGAACAGCACGGACCAGCGCTCGGAGTCCTCCGACAGCGCGCGAACGCCCACGTAGACGACGGGTGCCGACATGAGCACAGCGGTCAGCACAGCGACGAGGAGCAGCCACCCTTGAGGTGGCTGCCCCCGCCAGGTCCGTGTCCAGAGCGCACGCATGGTGCGGCTCCTACTTGAGCTCGAGATCGAGACCGGCGCGCTCGATGAGCGCCCGCGTGTCCCCCCACACGACACCCAGCTCGGAGAGCTTCATGTCGATCACTCGATAGCTGTCGATCGGCGCGGTGTTCTCGGGCGCCTCGATCTGCGGGTTGATGGGCACCTCTAGCGAGGCGTTGCTGAACTCGCGCTGGTTATCGGGCAGCAGTACCCACTCGGCGAACGCCGTGGCCGCCTCCGGGTTCGGGCCGCCCGCCACGAGACCGACGCCGGCCGCGTTGACGAAGGCGCCCATCTGGCCCTCGCCTTGGTCGAGGTAGATGAAGCCCACGTTGTTGTCGGTCGGCTCAGCGAGCTGCTGGTGGAAGTAGTAGTTGTTGATAAGACCGAAGGGGAACTCGCCGGCGCCCACCTCCTTGCGGATGTCCCCGTGACCATCTGTGATGGCGCCCGCGTTGTCCTTGACGGTGCCGACCCAGTTCTCGGTGCGCTCGTCGCCCCACTGGGAGCGCAGCGCCGAGACGTGCGCGATCATGCTGCCGTTGCCGCCGCGAGTGATCGCGAACTTGCCCTTCCACTTTGGATCGGTTAGTTCCTCGATCGAGGTCGGCATTTCATCTTCGCTGATGAGGTTCTTGTTGTAGATGAGGCCACGCGTGCGCGCGGACAGGCCGAACCACGAGCCGTCCTCGGCGCGGAAGGCCGGGTCGATGCTGTCGATGCCGGCCAGGTCACCGACGGGCGCGAGCACCTCCTGAAGGCGCAGGTACTCGAGCGCGCCGGCGTCGTTTCCGATGAGCACGTCGGCACGCGGCGAGACCGCCTCCTCCTTGAGACGGTTGACGACCTTGTCGTCGGCGTAGAGCGCCTCGACCTCGATGCCGGTGTCGGCGGTGAACTTCTCGAGCAGCGGCTTGACGAAGTCCTCGTTGCGCGAGGTGTAGACGACGAGCGTGTCCAGGGAGCCGTCCTCCGAGCCGGAGCTGTCGGTGCCCTGCGCAGCGCATCCGGCGGCACCGAGGGCCAACGCGGCAAGCGCTACAGCGGCAAGGATCCTGAGCTTCATCGCGATCTCCTGTTCGGTCCGTGTGTCTGGCGGGGTGTGTTCGTGGGTACTACGTCCATGACTTAGGTGATACCAATCGGGCACCCGGCAGGATGTCAACCCCCTTCGGCACGTGGCGCGTCTAGCCGTTCGGCGCGTCGGCCGCCTCCGGACCCGGCGATCGCGTGTGATTTCCCATGGTGTCAGGGATCCGGGCCTAGGAGCCCCGGGGTGCGCCTCACTGACGGAATCCGGTACCGGCCCGCCGGGAGGTGCGGGGATCCCTAGCGCATAGCAGGCGTAGGAAATTGCGCACATAACGCGACCAATACGTGCGTAATGGCAGGCGCTTTCGGCCTTATGATGTGACTCACCCACATCGGGGAAGGCCGCGCATGACCGCACGCGACAACAGCTCCACGGCCTCGATCACGCCGCTCGACCGAAGATCCATCGAGATCGAGGTCGCGGCCGCCTTCAATGACGAGTTGCGCGAACGGCTGGGCTCCAGAGAGGCATCCGATGTCTTCGCCGCAGTCGTCCGGCGACTTGCGTCCGCCTCCGCGCAGCGCATGCGCAGCGAGTCCGCATCGCCCGGCCTGCGCGAGCTGTGGAGCGTCTGGCAGCTGCTCGGGAGCGACGGCCGGCTCGATCTCCACCTTGAAGAGCTTACTGACAGCACCTTGCGCTTCTACGTGAGCCGCTGCGCGTACGCCGAGATGTACCGCGCCTCGGGACGCGTGGAAGAGGGCATCGCGTTCAGTTGCAGGCGCGACACGCCATTTGCCGAGGCGCTCGTGCCGAACGTGGTCGCCGACTGCTCGCGAACGATTCTTGAAGGCAGTCCGCGGTGCGAATTCACCTTCACCTTGGAGGACCAGTGAGACTCCCCGCCGAGCTTGTGTCCCGTCTGCGCGCCGGGAACAACGAGACCTTCGTGGCCTACTTGACGACCTCGGACCGAAGGGGTCGGCCGAACATCATGGCCTCGGCGTTCACCGACGTGGTCGACGACCAGTTGATCTTGATGCCCGACCTGTTCGCTCAGAAGACGAAGGTCAACCTCAACGAGCAACACCAGGCCGGCCTGTCCTTCGCGAGCGACGGGAACGGAGCGTCGTGGGTCCTCGACGGCATCGCCGACGTCGTGCAGTGGGGACACCCACGGAACCTCCGAGTGTTCGGACTCAGCGCCGGCGAGGTGCTCGAACGTTGGGGCGACTGGGACGGAACGGTCGAGCCGGTGCTCGGCGCCGCTGATGCGGACGTGCGCCCGAGCGTCGTCGCGCAGCGTGGCGTCATCGTGTTCAAACCGACGAGCGTCATGGAGGTGCCCCATGCGACTCGGAGCTGATGCCGCGCGAGCACTTCGCACGGTCGGATCGGGCGGTGCGGTCGTCTACCTCGCCACGTCGTCTCGTGACGGCAACCCCAACATAGTCGGTGAGCGATTCGTCACCCTCTATCAGCACGAATACATACTCATCGCCGAGATGTTCGCGCAGAAGACCCGCGTCAACCTCTTGGAGAACCCGTGGGGCGTCATCACGCTCGCGCATCCCGTCAAGGGACGCACATGGATGTTCTCCGGACCCACAACGATCCTGCAGGAGGGCCACCTGCCTGGTGCGCGCTGGGAGGGACTCGAGGTCGCCGAGACCCTCGCGGAGTGGGGTGACTGGGCAACGAAGGAACCACCCTCCGAGGTGCCGCCCGACATCCGACCCCCCGCACTCGTCCAGCGCGGCGTGATCGCAGTCCACGTCACCGAAGCACGCGACTTCCACCCGGACCGCGCCGGCGAGCCGCTGCGTCTCGCGTGACAGACGACCAATCGACAGAAGGAGACAGCATGGCACGGCTCACTCCCCGCATGAGGAACTGGCTCGCCGGCAGCGGCGGCCACATCGCAACGGCCTCGAAGGACGGGGTACCGGCGGTTATCGTCGTGGATTCGGCGGTGACAGAAGGCGAGGAGGTCGTGCGTTTCCCCCTTACCCCCTCCCAAGCCGACCACGTCTCGGCGAACCTTCGCGAGAACCCGCGCGTGGCCATCGGCCCCGGCGGCATCGGTAGCGTTCGCGCTGCCTACCAGTTCAAGGGCGACGCCCGCATCGAACACGACGAACTCGTTGTTGCCGTCGACGAGATCTACTGCACGAAGCCCGGACCGGAAGCCGGTTTGCGTCTTGACGTCCTTCCGTACGAAGACGTCCTCGCCTTCGAGCGCAGCCGCTGGCTCGACGACGGACCGCCTCACTAGGTACCTACGAGGAGAGAGAGGCGCACCAGATGCAGGGTGTGAAGAAGCTCGCGATACCCGGTTCGCTCGCGCCTCGCTGGACGAAGAAGCGCGTCGCGCGCTGGCTTGAGGTCGGTGCCGTGCCCGCCATCGTCGGCTTGTGGTGGCCGGACTGGGTCGGCGCGTACGCCGCAGGCACGTCGTGGTACGTCCCGCCCCTGCTACCGGCCTTCCCGCCGATCGTCATCTACGTCGGTGCCGTCGCCTTGCTCGTCGGCTGCTTCCAGGGCGTGAAGGGCATGGGCTCCCACTTCCGTGGAGTCGTCGTCTCGGGCGGACTGGGGGTCGCGGCAGCTTCATCGAGTATCGCCGCGCACCTCGCCGGCGAGCCGGTGGCCGCTCTGGCCCTGACCGGCTTCGCGGCCGTATTCGTGACTGCGGCGCTATGGTTCACCATCGGCAAGGTCGCGGAGATCACCGAGGAGACCCGCACCCGCGTGACGTGGATCGCGATCGCGGCAGCGACGCCGGTCGCCGCCGGCGTCTACCTCGCCGGCGTTGCGGCGTTCGCGGCGAATTCGTCCGCCGGCGTCGCACTCATGCGCGCAGGCATCGTCGTCCTCACGGGTGTGTTCGCGTTGTGTCGCTATGGCGTTCATTGCTACAAGACGCAGACATCGATCGGCGCCTCGTTCGGCACGAACCCGGATGAGCAGTTCTGGGCGACCGCGGAGGGGTGAGCCAAGCCGTGAAGACGCCTCGCCTCCCGTGGGTCGTGCCCGAGTTCTGCGAGGGCTGTACGTCATGCGTGGCGGCCTGCCCGAAACGCCTGCTTTCGATGCGCGCGGTCGACGAGGACACGTTCATCCCGTGGCTGGACCAGCCTGATGAGTGCAACGGGTGCGGACGCTGCAGCGAGACCTGCGCCATGGGCGGTATCGCCATGACCACCTTCACTGACGAGGCCCGGGCGAGGTTCCTCGCGTGTCATCCCGCGAGGAGCGACGCCGATGGCATCGCAGCAGGCATCCGAACCCTCCAGTCCGAGGTAGCCGAACTGGAGGCTCGTGCCGCGGGACCGAGGTAGCTCCTGCGCGGTCCGACCCTCCCTCTGGGTATCGTCACTTTGCGCGAGCGCATGCGGGGGTGCTCGCCTCGATCCACCTCGAGCCTGGCCCTCGTCCACCCTCCTGCTCACCGCCGGCACTCCAGCTTGCCGACAGTTTGTCAGACCCGGTGTTGGAGTGAGGCGATAGCGATCACGGCGTTCGTGAACTGTGTTCGAAGTGAGTTCCAAGGTCGGGCAGGGCACAGAGGCCCCCGCCTTTCGGAAGCGGACACGTCCAGCGCGCTACGTCATCGAAGCGGTGCTGGCCGAGGGACGCAGCTACCGGGAGGTGGCGAGAGCCCACGGGGTGTCGAAGAGCTGGGAGGGCGAAGCGGTGGGTCGCTTCCGTGAGGGCGGACATGCGGCGATCGGGCCGCCGGTTGGTACTCACGTGACTGCCGTCTGGAACCGAATACCCGGCCTGCCAAGATGAGCGCTGGCGACTCGAGTCCTGCGGACTCGGCCGCAGTCGCCGCACTCGCAAGGGTCGCCTCAACCACGCACTCCTTCGGCGTCGAAGCGCCCGCGACAATGAGGATCGGCAGATCGTCGTCGACCCCCTCGGCGACCAGACCGGCTGCGAACTCGCGCAACGATCTGAGTCCCATATAGATTGCGAGCGTACCGCCCTCGCGAAGGATGGTCCCCGACCAGGGCGCCCCTTGAGTTACAGACCCCTCACGCACCACTGTCGCGAGCGTGATGCTTGCCGATGATCCCCTGCGAGTGAGCGGTACCTTGGCGCGGGCCGCGGCAGCGAGTGCGGCCGTGACCCCTGGTAGCACCTCGTACGCGACGCCCGCAGCCTCAAGCTCATCGAGCTCCTCGGCCAAACGGCCGAAGACCGAAGGATCGCCGCCCTTGAGGCGCACGACCCGCATGCCCGGACGCTCCAGCGCCTTGGCGACAAGCAGGTCCGGACCCGGTCGGACGTCGTTGGGCAACCAGCCTCTCTTCCCGCAGTAGATGAGTTCCGCCCACTCGGGTGCCTCGCCGAGCAGCCTCTCATCGACAAGATCGTCGTAGACCACGACGTCCGCCTGGCGCAAGCGACTTCTGCCTGCAACCGTGATCAGGTCCGGATCACCGGGACCGGCCCCTACGATGCTCACGAGGCCTGAAGCTGAGCTCTCTCGCTCTCGGCGGCCGAGCGCATACTCGAGCACGGTCTCGGCCCTCGACACCCCGTCGGCTGTCACGTCCGCCATCAGCCCGTCGTCGTAGGCCAGCCGCCTCATGACCGCCATCCGCTCCTGCGGGTCGGGTATCCGCGCCTTGGCGAGGCGCCTGACACCGCCGAGCAGGTTCGCGAACCGGCCCCATTCCGGCCTGACGACGTCGGCGATGGTGTCGCGAACCCGCGCCGCCAGGCCGGGTGCCGTTCCACCGGTCGACACAGCCACCTGGACATCGCCGCGGCGGTGAACCGCAGGCACGTGGAACTCGGACAGACCGAGCTCATCGGCGACGTTCACGAAGACCCCGGCTGCACGAGCAGCCGCTGAAACCGCACTATCGACCGCCGCGTCACCTGTCGCCGAGAACACGAGCGCATGCCCCGCGACATCGTCGTCACGAAACGCTCGCTGATGGAGCTCCACCGCTCCTGCGCGACCAAGTTCGGCTATCTCGTCATTGACGACCCGTGCCACCACGGTCAGACGCGCGCGCGAGCGCAGCAGGGCACCCACTCGGCGTGCGGCGACCTGACCGGCCCCAACAACGAGCACTCGGCGATCCCTCAGATCGATGAAGAGCGGATAGAGCGGCGCGCCTTCCTCGCTCCGAGACACAGTGCTCACCCCCGATCGCAGCCCGTTGCTGTTTGGCCTGCTCGACCACAGGCCAGTGCGGCCTCGACCTCATCGGCGAGCGCCTCGAGCGGCACATCCATCGCGACGACCTCGGCCAGACCGGGACCGGATCCAGCCTCGCCTCCCACAGCCACGCGAAAGACCGGGACCCGTCGATCGCCGACGCGCTTCATCCGCGAAACGATCCCCACGTGCGCCGCGGCCGCGTGGCTGCACGAGTTCGGGCACCCTGAGAGCGAGAACAGAAGCTCGGGGTTGCGTTCGGCCACCTCCATGAGCACAGTCGCCGCCCCACCGGTAGGACCGGCGGCCTTGCTGCACAGCGCCGTTCCCGGGCAGGCTACGATCCGTCTCGAAGACGCCCACGCCTGCACCCGCGGCGGCAGAGCGTCCACATCGGCACCGAACACGTGAAGGTCGTGCTCGATACCTATGCGCAACTCCGCCCTCGCGTCCGATAGTGCGTCGGCAAGCTGCAAGACGACCTCCAAGGGCATGTCACCGCGAGAAACGGCCAGCCGCAGATGCGTCGGGGTCACCCCGCTCAAGGGCCGGTCGCCGAGGACGGGAAGCGCAGTACGCGCCGCAGCCAACTCCTCGTCCCACAGTCTGCCGAGCGCCGTCCCGAAACCCTCATCGCCCAGGCGCTCGCGCACGTGACGCAGGCGCGCCCTGCTGCGGTGCTCCCTGTCGCCCATCTCGGCGTGCAAGCGCACGGCCGCCGCGACCAGGGCCGCGACCTCGGTGGCCGATAGCGCCTCGCCAACGAGCGTCCCGGCCCCAGGCTTCGCGCCGAGCGATCCGGCGACCACCGCTGCGAAGTGGCCGTCGGAGTGGGCAATCACGCCGACGTCACTGAACCACGGCCGCATCGAAGCGGACTGATCGCCGGAATACGAGATCTTGAACTTCCGAGGCAGCGACCACACGCCGTCCATCTCGGCCAGGGCCGCTTCGATCGCGAGCGCGAGTGGCAAGAGGTCCACGTTGCCAAGAACGAGCCCGCCGAGCGGATCGACCGTCGAGTTGCGCACGGTGTCTCCCGCTGAGCCCACCGTGGTGAGCCCTGTCGCCGCAATCGCACGGTGCAATGCCGATATCGTCTCGGGCCGCAGGCCGTGTATCTCGATGTCTTGCCGAGTCGTCAGGTGCAGTGCCGGTCGGGCCCCCGCCAGCAAGGCGGCCTCAGCCAGAGCGCGGAGCTGCTCGGCTCGTATCCGACCGCCCGGTACGCGCACTCGCTGCAGTACGAACGAGTCGTCTCGCTGCCGGTAGATGCCCAGAAGCTTCTGGTCCTGAGCTTCCGGAAAGGCAGGGGCGGGAAAACCGGGTGCGCCTCGTGCAGCCATCCGCTCCACCTAGATCTCATATTCGGGCAACACGCCAACAGATGTCAGCATGCCCAGCGTCGCGCTGAGCACCGAATCATCGGATGCGTCACACGGAAGTGGCAGTTCGGCGCTGCACTCGTCGCCGGAAGACAGATTTACGACCAGCAGCTCAAGGGGGGCGCTCACTGCCCGGAGCCGCTCGACGTCGAACCGGTCGGCACCCGCGATCGCGCCCACGAACACGACGCCCGCGTCGGCCATCGCCCACGCCACTTCTCCGAGGTGCGCAAGCGCCTTGTCGCGGGCGAGTACGTCTCGCTCTGAGCCGATGCCCGTCGCCCCGAGGCAGTACGAATGCACGCCCAAGTCGAACAGGCGCTGCTCGAGACGTAACGCCACACGAACAGCGCGCTCCGCTGAGTCGGAGTTCACGAGCACCGCCTTGCCGCCGTGCCCATACCGGCGCCTGCGCGCCTCGGTCGACACCAACCCGGGAGTGAACTCCCGCTCGACGACCTCGGTCTCAGGATTCGAGGCCAAGGCCTCGAGTACGATTCCACACCCCGCAATATCGTAGCCGGCGACGATGACGAAACGAGACGTGGGCTCGAGCACGTCCGCAGGGTCGAGCGCGACGGGCCGCGTCGTGCGCAGGACCACCTCGGCCACATCGTGTCGCTCGACCTGCGCTGCCTCGGCGACCGACTCGAGCTCTGACGCATCCAGCACGCTGACCACCTGCTCGAGAACGACAGGCACCTTCGCGGCTCCGATGCGCAACGTGTAGCGTGACCCTGGCACGAGCGGAGCGACCGCCATCCAGAAGACCGTGGCTCGCAGCCGTTGCGTGACGACCGGGGGGGCCTCATCCGCGAGAGACACCAACTCGCCTGGCCGAACATAGACCTGCGTCTCGAGCGTGAAACCTACAGCCTCGCCGGCGCAAGCCGCGCTTGGAGCTTGCCCCTGGAGTACCTCGATCGCGCGCACGTACGAGGTCTTCCCCGACGGCCAGAACGCCACCTCATCACCGGGTCGCAGCCGCCCGGTCTCGATCGTGCCGACGAAGATGCGGCGGTCGTCGTCACCCTCGGTGAACTTGTAGACGTCCTGGAGCGGCATGCGGAACGGCCGGCCCAGATCGTCGTCAAGGCGACGGAACTCCTCCACTTGCTCAAGCGCTGTGGCGCGGTCAAACCACGCCGCATGCGCGCCGCGCTCCACTATGTTGTCGCCGTCACGGGCGCTCACCGGGATGAAGCTCGTCGGCCGCACACCGAGACGCGCGAGGAACTCTGCGTACTCGTCGGCAACCGCGTGAAACGCATGCTCGTCCCAGCCGAGCAAGTCCATCTTGTTCACGAGCACGGCAATCTGCCGGATGCCCAGCATCGACAGGATGTAGCCGTGGCGCTTCGAGTTCTCCTTCACGCCCTCGTGCGCGTCGATCACGAGCAGTGCCGCCTGGGCGCGCGAGGCGCCGGTGATCATGTTCTTGAGGAACTCCACGTGCCCTGGCGCGTCGTGGAGGATGTAGTGGCGGTTCGCAGTCTTGAAGAAGCACCGGGCCGTGTCGATAGTGATGCCCTGGGCCTGCTCGTTCTTCAAAGCATCGAGCAGGAACGCGTACTCGAACGGCCGCGAGTTCGCCGCGCACATCGCCCGAACCTGGTCGAGCTTGCCTTCGGGCAGCGACCCCGTGTCGGCCATGAGGCGACCGATCACCGTGCTCTTGCCGTGGTCCACGTGCCCGACCACGACCACGTCCATGCGTTCGAGATCCGTCGTGACGGACTCCGGAGTCGTGACGCTCACATGTACCCCTCTCGCCTGAGCGACTCGAGGCCGCCCCCATCGTCCTTGTCTTGCGCTCGCCCGCTGCGCTCCGCGATGTTCGCGAACTTGCCGCTACGCAGCTCCTCGATGATTTCGGCGACATTGCTCGCCGAGGACTCGACCGGTGTAGTGCACGGGGCGCAGCCGAGCGAGCGGTACCGCGTTCCGGCGCCCCGGTCGAAGTAGAGCGACGTCACGGGGATGTTCTCGCGCTCGATGTACTCCCAGACGTTGAGCTCGGTCCAGTCGAGCAGCGGATGCACGCGTACGTGCGTGCCGGGCTCGAAGTCGGTCTTGAAGTAGCGCCACAGTTCCGGCGGCTGGTCATCGACGTTCCAGTCGTTTGCGGCATCACGGGGAGAGAAGTAGCGCTCCTTGCTGCGGGAGCCCTCTTCGTCGGCGCGCACGCCCACGATCACGCCCGTGTAGGGCTTGGCATCGTGATCCTCGAGCAGACGCCCCGCGACGTGATCCATGCGCATCCTCGGCCACTCGCCGGAAAGCGTGTGCTTCAGCGCCTCGGCCTTGAGCTCACGGCAGCACGTCAGTCGATCCTCCGCTCCGTCGGGATAGGTGCGCTTGGCATCGAGTGCCGCGCGATTCTGCCCGACGATGAGGTTCAAGTGCCACTCGAGTGCGAGCCGGTCGCGATACTCGATCATCTCGGGCGGCTCGTATGCGGTGTCGATATGCACGAGCGGGAACGGCACGTGGCCGAAGAAGGCTTCGCGGGCGAGATGCAGAAGAACAGTAGAGTCCTTGCCAATCGACCAGAGCGTGCAAACGGAGCCGAGCGAACGGTAGGCCTCTCGTAGGATGTGGATGCTTCTGGCCTCGAGCACATCGAGTTGGTTCACGTTGCCTGCTCCGTCACTTGTCCGTCGCGAGCGTGGAGCCCGCACTCTCGGTGTTCGGCGCTCTCCCACCACCAGCGACCGGACCGAGCGTCTGCGCCGAGGGCGACCGCGCGCGTGCACGGAGCGCATCCGATGCTCGGCATGCCGGCATCGTGCAGCGTGTTGTAGGGGACGCCGTGCTTCGCCACGTAGGCGCGCACCTCGGAACCGGTCCACCGCGCCAGCGGGTTGAACTTCACGAGGCCATTCACCTCGTCCCACTCGACCTCAGCGACGTGCTCGCGCGTGACGGACTGGTCCTTGCGAAGCCCGCACACCCAGGCGTCGAGGCCGGAGAGGGCCCGTGCGAGCGGCTCGAGCTTGCGAACTGCGCAGCAGCGCCGGCGTGCCGCGACGCTGTCGCGAAAGAGGTTCACGCCATGGAGGGTCACCATGCGTTCGAGTTCCGCCGCATTCGGCGAATACAGCTTCAGGCGGATGCCGTAGCGTGACTCCGTCCTCTCGATCAGGTCATAGGTCTCCTCGAACAACCGGCCCGTGTCGAGCGTGAAGATGGGGATGCCGAGGCCGTTCTCCGCGATCACATGCGTGATCACCTGGTCCTCGAGGCCGAGGGAACTCGCGAACGCGACCTTCCCCGAGAAGGACAGCGCCACCGCCAGCACATCCGTCGCGGACGCGCCTTCCAGCTGCGCGGCGAGTTCCTTCGCCTGCGACTGAGACGTCATCATGACGGCCCCACCCGAGCCACCCGGTACCTCACCGACGCCGCCGCGACTACAAGGGCGGCCGTTGCCGCAACAGCCCAAAGCCAAGGGCGCAGCCAGGAGACCCCGACGCCTGCAGCCAAGGTCGACGCGTTCAATGCGACGAGGGCCGTGCCCACCGCCGCCATGGCTGCCCCGGCCGAGAGCACGGCGATTCCCGGCCCCGAAAGGGCCAGTGCGCCGCCGTGCGTGGTGAGCGATAGTGCGCCGTCGGGGATGTGCATCGGGCAATCGAGCGCGGGG
>CAYWCB010000032.1:0-13748 GCA_964456615.1 uncultured Eubacteriales bacterium
ACTTCCGCGATGAGTACGAAGCGCACGTCCATGGCGGATACTGCCCCGCTGGCGTCTGTCGCGGACTGGGCAGGTACACGATCCGCGATGAGGACTGCATCCTGTGCGGCCTGTGCAGAGACGCCTGTGCGTTCGATGCGGTCATCGAGGAGCGGCGCCGCTTCTCCATCGACGAGGTCTCGTGCACGGGGTGCAGGGCATGCGTCGAGGTGTGTCCCACGGAGTGCATCGACGTCGAACCACAGGCCAGGGAGAAGGTGACCTGATGGGGCCCGTCATGACAAGAGAGTGTGCGGTCAGCTCGTGTCTGACCAGCTTCGAGACCTTCGCGGCCGAGAAGATGTGCCGCAAGTGCGTCCCGTGCGTGCTGGCTGTCGCTGACGTAGTCGAGACGCTACGCAAGCTCATGACCGGAGCCGGGTCCGCGGGAGATGCCGACCACCTTCGAGCCGTGGCCACCGGCATGCAGGAGACGGTGATGTGCAAGCACGGCCGCGACATCGGGATCGAGCTGGAAAAGACTCTCGACGAGTGCGGAGGCGAGTTCGCCCAACACGAGGAGGGCCACTGCCCGAACGGCTCGTGCGTGTCACTGCTGACGTTCGAGATCGTCGCCGATAGGTGCAACCTGTGCGGAGCATGCAAGGAGGTTTGTCCCGCCGGGGCGGTCGTCGGCGAGCAGCCCCCCTGGTACGTGGCGGACGGCATGCCCTTCCAGATACGCAAGGACAGGTGCACGGGCTGCGGCCTGTGCCTTCCGGTCTGCGAGCCGGGGGCCATCGATGTGCGCTGAGGAGGCGACACTGTTGAAGAGCGTGGTAGCGGTCAACATCGACGGCGTGGATGTCACGGTCGAAGAAGGCACGCCGCTGATCGAGGCGGCCGCATCGGCGGGAATCCATGTCCCGCACCTGTGCTACTGCCCGGGCGTCAAGAGCGTCGGCGCCTGCCGTGTCTGCGTCGTAGAGCTGGAGGGCTCCTCCAACCTTGTCGTCTCTTGTTCTCGGCAGGCGAAGAACGGTATGGTCGTGCGAACCGACACGGAGCGCGTCAAGGCGGCAAGGCGATTCGTGACGGATCTCATCCTCTCGAACCACCCTGGCGAGTGCCTCAGCTGCGACAAGAACGGTTCGTGCGGCCTACAGGATGCGGCCTATTCGCTCGGGATCGAGAAGACGAGCTACTCGATGAAGGATCCCGAGTATCCCATCGACGAGTCGAACCCGTTCATCGTTCGCAACTACAACCTCTGCGTGCTGTGCGGTCTGTGCATCCGCATCTGCGCCGCGCAAAGCGAAGGCATCCTTGAGTTCTTGGAGCGAGGGATGGGAACCAAGGTCGGCACGGCGGGCGACCTTCCGCTCCAGGAGTCCGGCTGCGACTTCTGCGGTAGCTGCGTGTCCGTATGCCCCGTGGCCGCCCTCATGGAGAAGGATCGGCGGTTCAGGGGTAGGGAGTGGTTGATCGAGCAGGTCCCAAGCGTGTGCGGCTATTGCGGCTGTGGCTGCGAGTCCACGCTCGGGGCACTCGACGGCCAGGTGTTGAGGGTCCAGTCTCCCCAGCCCGACGGGTTCTTGTGCGCGCGTGGTCGATTCGGTCTTGACTTCCTCGACCATCCGGACCGCCTCCACAAGCCACTCGTTCGGAGGAACGGCGCTCTGACCGAGTGCGAGTGGCAAGAGGCTCTCGAGTTCGCCTCAGAGCGCCTCCTCCAGGTGCGCGAGTCGTCTGGTCCCGATGCGACCGGATGGATAGTGGGACCGGGCGCAACGAACGAGACAGCGTACGCCTTGCGGACGCTCGCGAAGGACAGTATCGGGTCTGCGAATGTCGATAGCTCCGCACGCGCGTATGGATACGCGACGCTCTCGGCGCTCGTCGACAGATTCGGTGACCTCTCGGTCGCCGCCACGGCCGAAGACGTCGAGGGCGCGGGGCTCGTCGCCGTCGTCGGCGCAGATGTGACGGCAGACTACCCTGCGGTGGGTGCATGGATCTCAAGGGCACAGCAGCGCGGGGCCAAGGTCGTTGTCATCGATCCGCGTCAGACTGGGATCGCGAAGCGCGCGGACGTGCACGTGCGTCCCCGGGCCGGGACGGAGGCACTGGTCCTGGCGTGCGTGGCGAAGGCGGTGCTGGACTCCGGCGCGCACGACGAGGCGTCAGTGGAGGGCCGCGCGGAGGCTGCTGCGGAATGCCGGGAACGCCTGGCAAGTCTGGACAGTGGGGCCGCCGAGAAGAGCACCGGGATCTCAGACGCTGAGATAGGCGCGCTTGCGACCTCCCTCGGCGAGGCGGAGGGTCGCACGATATTCGTTCTGCCGGCGGAAACGGAGGACCCCCGCATGGTCACGGGAGTCGGTGACCTCGCGCTGCTGCTGGGTGACCCAGAGCGCAGCATCGTCCCTGCCACGATCACCAGCAACGTCCGCGGCCACTTCGAGCTTCTAGGAGACGACGCTGGCATGACCGCCGCCGAGATGCTCGGCTCCGAGGCGATCAAAGCCCTTGTCATCTGGGATGACGATCCGCTCGGTTCGACCACGGGTCGCTCGCTCGAGCGCCGACTCTCCTCGCTCGACCTGTTGATCGTGGCTACCCCCTTCCTCTCGAAGACCGCGGATGCGGCCGACCTGGTGCTGCCTATCGCGTCGTTTGCCGAGACGTCAGGAAGTCGGGTCAACGTGGAGGGTCGCGTCCTAAGACAGCACGCGCTTCCAGGATGCGACCAGATGCCTGATCTCGATGTCTTGAGCAGACTCGCGGCAGGTCTCGGAGGGACATGGCCCTGGAGCGACATCGAATCGTGCGACAGTGAGGTCGACACCGCGCTGGCGGAACGACGCAACGCCAAGCCTGTGGCGTCCGAGCACGTCGCATCTCAACCTACATCGTCTGTGGACCAGACTCCAGGCGAGGGGGAGATGATGCTGCTCGTCGGCGGAACGCAATTCCACTTCGACAACGGCCTCTTCACGCGCCATTCCGATCTGGCGGCCCTCGAGACCGACGCCGACTTCCTACATGTCAATCGAGAGGACATGGTCTCGCTCGGCCTGACGGAGGGTTCGAGTGCACGCGTCGTGTGCGAGACGGGTGAGGCCGAGGTCGAGGTCAGGACGCTCAACTCGCTGCCCACAGGACTGGCGTTCGTACCGCGCTGGTCGGAGAGCGCAAGAGACCTGTTCGAGAACGATCCAGATGCCAGCTCCCGCATACCGCGTTATCGCCGCGTACGTGTCCGGCCAGCATCCGTCGGCAACTCAGAAGGAGGCGAATAGCCATGAGCGAGGCTCGATGCACCACTTGTCCTGATTGGGGCACGTTGACGGGCTGCCCGGCCAGCAATCAGATGCTCGCCAAGGCAACCGAGGACAGCGCGTCCACGATGTTCCACAGGGTACAGACGTCCAAGCCTTGCCCCATCGGCTCCAAGGGGCTCTGCTGCTCGGTCTGCGGCCTGGGCCCTTGCCGCGTGACCGACGACGAGGAGAATCCGAGAGTCGGTGTGTGCGGTTCGACAGCTGGCACGATCGCAGCCCGCAACTTCGGCAGGATGGTCGCGGCGGGCACGGCGGCCCACTCGGACCATGCCCGCGAGATCGTCGAGCTCTTCATCGCCACTGCCAAGGGCGAAGCGCCAGGCTACGAGATCAGAGACGTGCGCAAGCTGAGAGTGCTTGCCACGGAATTCGGGATCGACGTGACCGGCAAGGACACGAACGATATTGCGCTGGAACTCGGAGAGAAGGCGCTCGCGGAGTTCGGCAAGCAGCACGGCGAACTCACTCTGCTCTCGAGAGCCCCTGCTGAGAGGCAAGAGAAATGGCGCAGGCTCGGCATCGCACCTCGCGGCATCGACCGAGAGGTGGTCGAGATGCTCCACCGGACCAGTGTGGGCGTCGACCAGGACTACGAGAACATCATCGACCACGCATCGAGGACCGCTCTCGCAGACGGGTGGGGCGGCTCGATGGTAGCGACCGAGCTCCAGGACATCCTCTTCGGCACACCGGTGCCCGTCAGGTCGAAGGTCAACCTCGGCGTGCTCAGGGCCGATCAGGTGAACATCATCGTTCACGGCCACGACCCCACCATCCCCGAGGCGATCGTGATCGCCGCGCGCGATCCAGAGATCACCGAGCTCGCGCGCTCCGTGGGGGCGACCGGCGTCAACATCGCAGGCATCTGCTGCACTGCGAACGAGATACTCATGCGCCACGGCATACCCATCGCGGGCAACTATGTGCAGCAGGAGCTCGCGATCGCCACCGGGGCAGTCGATGCGATGGTCGTCGACGTGCAATGCTGCCTGGAAACACTGTCCGAGATGTCCAAGTGCTACCACACAGAGTTGTTCACTACGTCGGACAAAGCCAAGATCACCGGCGCATCTCACCTCGCCTTCGAGCCGGCCAACGCCGTAGAGACAGCCAGGGAGCTGCTCAGGAGGGCCATAGCAAACTACCCCAACCGTGGTGCCGTGGAGATCCCCGACCAGGTCATGGACATGGTGGCGGGCTTCAGCCACGAGACGATCAACTACATACTGGGCGGTCGATATCGGGAGTCCTACCGTCCGCTCAACGACAACATCATCAACGGGCGTATCCGCGGACTGGTGGCCGTGGTCGGCTGCAACAACCCGCGACAGCGCACCGGCGCGATCCACTCGGCCCTCATCCGTGAGTTGATCGCGAACGATGTCCTTGTGCTGGTCACGGGGTGTGCGGCGGTCACCGCTGCCAAGGACGGCCTCTTGAGACCCGAGGCTGCAGAACTTGCCGGCTCGGGACTCCGTGAAGTCTGTGAAGCCGTCGGCATGCCCCCGGTGCTGCACTGCGGCTCGTGCGTCGACAACAGCCGCTTGCTCACTGCCGCATGCGCGATCGTCGCCGAGGGCGGCTTGGGCGAAGACATCTACCAGGTCCCCGCAGCGGGGTGCGCTCCGGAGTGGATGAGTGAGAAGGCAGTGGCGATAGGTCAGTACTTCGTCGCCAGCGGAGTGATGGTCGCGTTCGGCGGCACGTTCCCAACACTGGGCAGCGAGAAGGTCTCCGACTTCCTCTTCCGCGATATCGAGGACAAGACGGACGCCATGTGGGTCTTCGAACCGGATCCCTTGGAGATGGCGCGCATCCTGATCGCGCGCATCGATGCCGGCCGTGCTGCGCTCGGCATCGACAAGGCCAGGGACAGGGTCCTCTTCGACATGGAAATGAGAAGGGAGCTCAATGTCTAGGATCATCGCAAGCGCGGCGATCCGTGGCGCGCACGACATCCTGTCCAAGGCCGAGCGGGCACT
Source organism: uncultured Eubacteriales bacterium (assembly GCA_964456615.1). Classification (GTDB taxonomy): domain Bacteria; phylum Actinomycetota; class Coriobacteriia; order Anaerosomatales; family CAVRZR01; genus CAVRZR01. The sequence goes on from CAYWCB010000032.1 coordinate 5,306, forward strand.
CGCCGAGGCCATGGAGGCACGCGGTGCCACCACCCCCGTCGAGTTCCCCAACACGGGGTACTACCTACCCGTCGTGTACGGGCTCACGGGCGAGAAGGTCGAGAAGCTCTCGGACATGGAGAAGATCCTCGGCATGGCGAGAGAGCTGATGCCGGAGCCACCCACGAATGCCCTCTGGGTGCCTTACCTCGGACCCACGCTCGATGCAGGGATCGCGACGCTGCTCGCCGAGGAGTGCATCGAGGCCCTGCAGTACACCGACGGCTCCTACACGGCCGAAGGCATCTGGTTGGGCGCAGCCGACGACGTGATCATGCGCGCGCGGGGCGTCGAGTTCGTGGACGGGTCGGCACCCGGATTCGCCGCCATCGTCGGGGCCGCTCCTGATACCGAGACCGCCGTGCGTCTCGCCCGCGAGATGCAGGAGAAGATGCTCTACGTCTTCATGGCAGGGCGGGACGGTGAGATCAGCTTTGCCGAGCAGCTCGAAGAAGCCGGCGTACAGCTCGGGTGGGACACGCGCCTCGTGCCGTTCGGTCCGCAGGTGTACGGCCACATTTACTCCCTCGGGTTCGCCACGAGGGTAGCCATGGCCTTCGGAGGCGTACAGCCGGGCGACTATGAGCGCATCCTCAAGTACAACAAGAACCGCGTCTTCGCATTCGTGCTCGCGATGGGCGAGGTCACCGACGAGTGGTACGCCACCGCAGCGGGCGCGATCTCCTATGGCTTCCCGACGATCGCGACGTCCGACATCCCGCAGATCCTCCCCACAGGCGTGTGCACGTACGAGCACGTCGTCTCGAACGTCTCGTGCGATGAACTCGTGCAGAGAGCCATCGAGGTGCGCGGGCTCAAGATCAAGGTCATCGACCTGCCTATCCCCGTAGCCTACGGCCCGGCCTTCGAGGGCGAGCGGGTCCGAAAGGAAGACACGTTCGTGGAGGCGGGTGGCCAGCGCACCACGGCGTTCGAACTCGTCCGCACGCGCGACGCCACCGAGGTCGAGGACGGCAGGGTTGAAGTCGTCGGCCCCGAGCTCAATGAGCTCGAAGAGGGCTCGAAGGTGCCGCTCGGCATCGTCGTCGATGTCGCGGGACGCAAGATGCAAACGGACTTCGAGTCCGTAATCGAGCGGCAGTTCCACCACCTCATGAACTTCGCCGAGGGTGTGCTGCACATGGGCCAGCGCGACTTGGTCTGGATTCGGATCAGCAAGGCCGCCCAAGCTGCCGGCTTCGAGTTCAAGCACCTAGGCGATATCCTCCATGCCAAGCTGCTGGACGACTTCGACGCGATCGTGGACAAGGTCCAGATCACCATCTTCACCGACCAGGCCAAGGTCGACGAGATGATCGAGAAGGCGAAGCTTGTGTACGCACAGCGCGACGAGCGCATGATGGGGCTCACCGACGACTCGGTGGATACCTTCTACTCGTGCAGCTTGTGTCAGAGCTTCGCGCCCAACCACATCTGCGTGGTCACGCCCGAGCGGCTCGGCCTGTGTGGCGCTTACAACTGGCTTGACGCGAAGGCATCGAACGAGCTCAAGCCCACCGGCCCGAACCAGCCCATCTTGAAGGGCGAATGCCTCGACCCGGTCGCCGGGCAATGGACCGGCGTGAACGAGTTCATCTGGGAGAAGTCCGGCAACACCGTCGAGAAGATGAGCTGTTACTCGCTCATGACCGATCCGATGACCTCGTGCGGGTGCTTCATGTGCATCATCGCGCTCCTGCCGATGTGTAACGGCGTCATGGTCGTCAACCGCGAGTTCGCCGGCATGACACCGTCGGGCATGAAGTTCTCGACGCTGGCCGGCATGGTCGGCGGCGGCGTGCAGGCGCCCGGCTTCATGGGTGTGGGACGCGGCTACCTCGTGAGCCGCAAGTTCCTCGGCGCCGAGGGCGGGCTTCCGAGAGTCGTGTGGATGCCCAAGGAACTCAAGGACGCGATAGCAGGCTCGCTTCGCGAACGCTGCGAGGAGATAGGCATGCCCGACCTGTTCGACAAGATATGCGACGAGACGACCGCCGAGACCGAGGACGCGGTGCTCGAGTACCTGACAGGAGTCGAGCATCCGGCGCTCACGATGGACCCCATGTTCTAGACGCACCGAGCGACTGCCCCGAACCGCTGAACGAGGAGACGACGTGGCCCTCACGGGAATCGAGATCTTCAAGCAGCTGCCCAAGACGAACTGCGGCGACTGCGGCGTTCCCACATGTCTGGCGTTCGCCATGAAGCTCGCGCAGGGGCAGGCGGAACTCTCGGCGTGTCCGCACGTCTCCGACGAGGCGAAGGCCGCCCTCTCCGAAGCGGCGGCACCTCCCATGCGCGCGGTGACGGTCGGAACGGGAGAGAACGCGTTCACAGTGGGCGAGGAGACGGTGCTCTTCCGCCACGACAAGACCTTCGTGAACCCGTGTGCGATCGGTGCGGAGGTAGACGCCGGCGCCGACGACGCTGACATCGACGCAACGGTCGCGCAGGCGAAGGCCGCCGCGTTCGAGCGCGTCCAACAGCACCTCGCGTGCGGCTTCATCGCCATCTGCGGGAACGGCGATCCTGCTCGCTTCCGGGCGGTCGCCGAGCGGGTGGCCACGACCAGCGGGTTGCCGCTCGTGCTGATGAGCGAGGATCCTGCCGAGATGTCGCAGGCCCTCGAGGCCGTCGGCGAGGGCAAGCCGCTCATCTGCGGCGCCACCGAGAACAACGCCGACGCGATGTTCGCGCTCGCCAAGGAGCACTCGTGCCCGCTCGTCGTACGCGCCGAGGGACTCGAGGCGGTCGCCGCTCTCACCGAGAAGGCCGACGCCGCGGGGCTGAAGGACATCGTCATCGACAGCATGCCGCCGACGCCAAAGGACGCGCTGAGAGACGCCGTGTTCGCGCGGCGGGCGGCTCTCACAAGGAAGTTCGCGCCGCTCGGGTACCCGACGATCGCTTTCGCGGGCGCACTCGCGGGTGACGGCGCGATGCTCGAAACGGTCTACGCCGCGATGGATGTCGCCAAGTACGGCTCGATCATCGTGCTCTCCGGCGCCGACCCGTGGCGTTTCCTCCCGCTGCTCGTACTTCGGCAGAACATCTTCACGGACCCGCAGCGACCGATGCAGGCGGAATCCAAGATCTACGAGATCAACGGCCCCGGTCCGGGCTCGCCGTTCTTCCTCACGACGAACTTCTCGCTCACATACTTCATCGTCTCTTCCGAGATCGAAGGGGCGAAAGCGCCAGCCTACTTGGGCGTCGTCGACGCAGAAGGGCTGTCGGTGCTCACCGCGTGGGCGGCCGGCAAGTTCGTGCCCGAACGCATCGCGAAGTTCGTGACCGACTCAGGAATAGCCGAGAAGATCGCCGAGCGCGAGGTCATCATCCCCGGCGCGGTAGCGCAGATCTCGGGCGAACTCGGCGAGGAGCTCGACGGCTGGAGGGTCACGGTCGGTCCCTACGAGGCCGCCGACATCCCGGCGTTCGTGAAGCGCCGGGCGAGCTAGGCACGCAGGTCAGGCACGCGGTCTCGGCATGACAAAGGCAGCGAGTTTGCTATGAGTGAGACGGCGATACGGACGATGAGTCAGGCGACCAACGCACGTCTCGAGGACGCCTACGCTACCCCACGTCGTCTCTTCCCGCCATGTCGCTCCAAGTGCCCCGTGCACATCGATATCCCCGGCTACCTTACCGCCATCGCAGAGGACCGCTTCACCGACGCCATCGAGATCATTCTGGAGCGCAATCCCCTCCCCTCGGTGTGCGGTCGCGTGTGCCTTCGCCCGTGCGAGGAGGGATGTCGTCGTTGCCAGCTCGACGAGCCGGTGGCGATCTGCCAGCTCAAACGTGCGGCCGCCGACCTCGGCGCCTACCCGCTCCCTCACAAGGCGCTCCCGCGAGCCGAGTCGGTCGCGGTAGTCGGCGGCGGTCCCGCCGGGCTTACCGCCGCTCACGATCTCGCGCAACGCGGGTTCGGCGTGACGGTCTACGAAGAGAAGCCCCGCCTCGGCGGCACGCTGCGCTACGGCATCCCCGCCTACCGGCTCCCCGACGCGGCGCTCGACAACGACATCGGCTACATCCTGTCGCACGGCGTCAAGGTCGAGACCGGCATGCGCGCCGGCCGGGACATCAGCGTCGAGGACCTCCTGAAGTGCCACGATGTCGTGGTCATCACCGCCGGCCTGCAGGGCAGCCGCGCGCTCCCGATCCCGGGCGCGGACCTCACGCGCGTGCTCACCGCGCTCCCCTTCCTCGAAGCCGCAAGACGGGGCGAGAGACTCGACCTCGGCAAGCGCGTCGTCGTGGTCGGTGGCGGCAACGTCGCCATGGACGTCGCGCGCACCGCTCGGCGGATGGGCGAGCCCGAGGTGCACGTCGTGTGCCTCGAGAGCGAGGACGAGATGCCCGCCTCCGAGGAGGAGCAGCACGACGCGCAGATGGAGGGCGTGCAGGTGCACTGCTCCTGGGGACCGCGCGAGGTGCTCGGCGAGACCGAGAGCGGCGTGTGCGGTCTCGAGGTCACCCGCTGCACGTCGGTCTTCGACGAGGACGAGCGGTTCAATCCCTCCTTCGACGAGTCCGTCGTCGAGCGGTTCGAGGCGGACACTGTTATCTTCTCCACCGGACAGTCGGCCGACGTCGGCGATCTTGGGCTCGGCCTCACGCCTCGCGGCGCGATCACCGTGGACCCGGTCACGCTCAGGACCACGAACGAGCGCGTGTATGCCGCCGGCGACGTCGTGAGCGGCCCCACCAAGATCATCGACGCGATCGCGGCCGGTCACCGCGTGGCGGCGTGTGTGGTGCGCGACCTTCTGGGAGACACACATCCGCTCGAGGAGCTCGACGAGGAGAACGCGACGCTCGGCGAGGTGCCCGACGCCATGAAGTCGAGACTCGAGACACGCAAGCGCGTGCAGATGGAGAAGCTCGAGTTCTACGACGCCGTGAAGTGCTTCGACGAGGTGGAGCTCGGCTACACGGAATACGAGGCGATGCGCGAGGCGCAGCGCTGCCTCGGATGCACGATGGGCGCCCAGCTCGTGCGAGAGAAGTGCTCGGCATGCCTCACGTGCGTGCGCGTGTGCCCGCATGACGCCCCAGGCGTGAAGATCGGAGGCTTTCTCTACTTCGACGCCGAGGCGTGCCACGCGTGTGGTGCGTGCGCCTCCCAGTGTCCGGCGCAGGCGATCAGCATCGTCGGTCATACCGAGGAGGAGATGGACCGCAAGATCGAGCGCGCCCTGCGCGGCGCGCGCCCGGACACGACACTTCTGCTTGTATGCAGTTCGACGCCGAATATCCCCATGCTCTACGGCGGCGATGTGCGCGAACTCACCGTGCCGTGCCTGCTGCGCGTGAGCGAACGCGCGGTCATCCGAGCGCTCCGCATGGGAGCGTCGCGTGTGGCGTTCACCGGCTGCGTCGAGGCGACCTGCCGCTACCCGCACGCGCGCGAGTTCGTCGAACAGCGAGCCGCCAAGATCCACTCCGTGCTCTCGCAGCTCGGCATGGCCGACGCGTTCGTCATGCCGAAAGAGCAGCCTGCCGAAGAACTGGACCACCTCAGATGATCGTTGTCCGCCCAAAGCCCGTGGACGAAGTGCGCGACATGGTCGCGAAGCACGAGCGCGTCCTTCTCGTGGGCTGCAACACGTGTGCGGCAGTCGCTCTCGCCGGAGGGGAGACGGAAGTCGAGACGCTCGTCGAGGTCCTGCGTCTCGCGATGGACCGCATCGGCGCCAACGTGGAGTTCTCCGGCTCCGTCGTGCCGAGGCAATGTGAGCCCGAGTTCGCGGATCAGGTGGACTCCGAGGGCTACGATGCGATCCTCTCCCTCGGGTGCGGCGCCGGCGTCGCCTTCCTCGCGAGCACCGAGGACAAACCCGTGTATCCAGCACTCGACACGCTCTTCATCGGCGCGGCAAAAGGCATCGGAAGCTGGAGCGCCGAGTGCTCGGCGTGTGGGGAGTGCATCCTGGGTGAGACGGCCGGCATCTGCTCTATCACGAGCTGCGCGAAGGGCATCTTGAACGGCCCATGCGGGGGCGTGAAGGACGGCCGGTGCGAGCTCGATGACCGCGACTGCGCGTGGGTGCTCATCTACGACCGGCTCGAGAAGCAGGGACACGTGGAGGACTTCGCCAAGATCGAGGAGCCGAAGGACTTCTCAGTCAAGACGAAGTCCTGCGAATGGGACGTATCCGTGCGCGAGGAACCCGCGAAGGGGCCCACCGGGCAGACACCGACCGCGTCGCATTCCGCTACGAGCGGCGCGACCCCGAAGGCGGGTGCACCGAAGTGAGCCTGCGCTCCGCTCTCGACTCCGGGGAGTTCGCTGTCACGGGCGAAGTCGGTCCGCCCAAGGGCACCGACGTCTCGCACATGCTCGAGACCGCGGAGTCGCTGCGCGGGCGCGTCCACGCGCTCAACGTCACCGACAACCAGGCCGCGGTCATGCGACTCTCGACGCTCGCGGCCTGCATCCACCTGAAGGAGCACGGCTTCGAGCCCGTCCTGCAGGTCACCTGCCGCGACCGTAACCGCCTGGAGATCCAGTCCGACCTGCTCGGCGCCGCGTCCTTCGGCATCACGAACGTGCTCGCGCTCACGGGCGATCACGTCGTCGTCGGCGACCATCCGCAGGCGAAGGGCGTCTTCGACCTCGAGTCCGTGCAGCTCCTCGAGGCGATCGCCACGCTGAACGCAGGCACCGACCTCGCCGGGAACGAGCTTGCTGGGACGCCTGACTTCTTCGCCGGAGCGGTCGTCACGCCCGATGCGAACCCCATCCGTCCGCAACTCGCCAAGTTCGAGAAGAAGGTGCGTGCGGGCGCACGGTACTTCCAGACCCAAGCCGTGTACGACGCCGCACGCTTCCGGGAGTTCATGACCTATGCGCGCGAGTTCGACGTGAAGGTGCTCGCTGGCGTCGTCGTGCTCCGGTCGGCGGGGATGGCGCGCTTCATGAACGGGAACATCCCCGGTATCAGCGTGCCGCAGCACATCATCGACAAGCTCGCCGCGTCCTCGGACCCTGTCGAGACGGGCATCGAGATCACCGCCGAGTTCGTGAACGAGGTCCGCGACTCCTGCGACGGGGTGCACATCATGGCGGTGGGCGCCGAGCATCTTGTGCCACGCGTGCTCGACGCGCTCGAACTGGAGGCGGTGTCCACATGAAGCTCGCTGTTTCGGGCAAGGGCGGCGTGGGCAAGACCACGCTTTCGTCGAGCCTCGCGCGCGTGTGGGCGAGCGAGGGCAGGCGCGTCATCGCGATCGACGCCGACCCTGACGCGAACCTCGCGACGGCGCTCGGCGCGGACCCGGAGACGGCCGCCGCGTGCACACCCCTATCCGAGATGGACGATCTGATCGAGGAGCGCACCGGCGTGCGCCCGGGCACAGGCGGGATGTTCCGCCTCAACCCCGACGTCTCGGACGTCGTCGACACGTGCGGCGTGGATTGCGGGGGCGTCACGCTGCTCAGGATGGGAACCGTCGAGCGGGGCGGGTCGGGCTGCATGTGCGCCGAGGGCACGTTCCTCAAGGCCTTCATGCGCCACCTGCTCATTCAGCGCGACGAGGTCGCCATCCTCGACATGGAGGCTGGCATCGAGCACCTCGGTCGTGGCACCGCGGAGAGTGTCGACGTGTTCGTGGTCGTGGTCGAGCCCGCACAGCGAAGCGTCCAGACCGCACATATGGTGCGCGAACTTGCCGCCCACATCGGCATCCGCGATGTGGTGGCGGTCGGCAACCGCGTGCGCGATGCAGAGGACGAGAGCTACCTGAAGCAGGCCCTCGGCGACATCCCGCTCCTCGGCACGCTGCCGGAAAGCGAGGCGGTTCGCAAGGCGGACCGCGAGGGAACCTCGCCTTTCGATGCCGACCCATGCTACTCCGCGGCCGTGCGCGCCATCGCGGCCGCGCTCATGCACCGCACGCACGAGGACGTCGCAGACGCGAAGACAGGGCCCGTAGCGACCACCGCCCCGGACGCCTGATCGAGGGAGGACACCCACATGCTCGTCATCGGTGAGAAGGTCAACGTCATGAGCAAGACCATCGGGCCCGCCATGAAGGAGCGGGACCCGGGGCCGATCCGCGACATGGCGACCAAGCAGGTCGAGGGCGGAGCCGACGTGCTCGACATCAACCTCGGCCCCGCCACCAAGGGCGGTCCGGAGATGATGGCGTGGGTCGTCGAGACCGTGCAGGAGGCGGTGCCGGACACGCGCCTGTGTCTCGACACGATGAACCCGGACGCCATGAGGGCAGGCCTCGGGGTGTGCAAGCTCCAGCCGATCATCAACTCGACCTCCGCCGAGAGGGCGCGCCTCGAGACGTTCCTGCCGCTGGCGAAGGAGTTCGACGCCGAGATCATAGGGTTGGCGATGACCGAGGCGGGCGTGAGTCGTGACGCGAACGAGCGCGTCATGGC
>CAYWCB010000033.1:0-13744 GCA_964456615.1 uncultured Eubacteriales bacterium
TGAACTTGTCCTGCGCGAACAAACCGACCGCGAGCGTCCCGAAGATGCCGCCCAGGCCGTGCACGGCAAGCGCACCGACCGGGTCGTCGATCTTGAGTCTGTCGAAGAACAGAACACCGACAACGACGATGGCGCCCGCGACGCTGCCGATGACAAGGGAGCTGCCCACGCTCACGAAGGCACAGCCGGCGGTGATGCCGACGAGTCCGGCGAGCGCGCCGTTGATGGTCATGCCCACATCCGGCTTGCCGAGCATGCGCCATGCGACCGCCGTCGCGACGAGAGCGCCCATGGCTGCGGCGACGTTCGTTGTGACCATGATGCGCGAGATCGCCTCCGGGTCGGCCGCCATCGTCGAGCCCGGATTGAAGCCGAACCAGCCGAGCCACAAGATGAAGCAACCGATCATCGCCGAGGTCATGCTGTGGCCCGGGATCGGGCGCACTCTGCCGTCCTTCGTGTACTTGCCGATACGCGGCCCGAGAACGAGCACGCCTGCGAGCGCGGCCCACGCGCCGACCGAGTGCACGACCGTCGATCCAGCGAAGTCCCAGAACCCAAGCTCGGCGAGCCAGCCGCCTCCCCAGATCCAGTGTCCGACGATCGGGTAGACGAATCCCACCAGGACGAACGAGAACACGATGAACGAGACGTACTTGATCCGCTCGGCGACGGCACCCGACACGATCGTGGCGGCGGTGCCCGCGAAGACGAGCTGGAAGAAGAACTTGGCCAACAGCGGGACCCCGGTCCAGCTGAGCGCGGAGTAGACGCCCTGGTACGCGTCACCCGTGGCCGGGCTGTTGTCGGCTCCTCCGAGGAAGAACAGCCCCTTGTACCCAAGGACGCTGTTGCCGTCGCCGTACATGAGGCCCCATCCCACGACGAGGAACGCGAGCGTCGCGACGGCGAACACGATGAAGTTCTTCGAGATGATGTTCACGCAGTTCTTCGCGCGGGCGAACCCGGACTCGACCATCGCGAATCCGGCGTTCATGAAGAACACGAGGATGCCCGCGAGGAGCACCCAGATGGTGTCCAAGACCACGGCGGTGTCCATGCTCCCTCCCTTTCTGTCCGTCCGTTGTGGCGGACGTTCAGAGGGAGCATGGCGTGCCAGTGTTTCGACCGCATGTCGGGTGCGTGAATAGTCGGGCGCGATGCGAGGAGCGGAGGCTGGCGCCGGGCGAAGAGATTCGTCCTCGGGGCGGACTCAACGAACGCCGACGGTTCAGTTGGTCGCGGTCGTCGCCATGCTGCTCAGGCTCGCCACGTGGCAGAAGGAGCAGTGCGCGCGCGTGTGGCAGCGCAGGCAGTAGTCGACGCCGCGCTTGGAGACCATCGGCGGATGCTGGGTCACCCAGGGTCCTTTCCCGGGGTCCCAGTCCTGGTGGTGGCACATGCTGCAGAGGTCGGGCCTTTCGAGGTGACATCTGCCGCAGACTTCCCGGTCCTGCTCGGCGGATAGTGAGTGGGTCGCAGGCTCTCCCTGCGCCCAGCCGGAAGGGTGCGGCATCTCCAGGCCGTGGCAATCAGTGCAGAAGGTCGTCTTGTGGCAGAGCTCGCACTGGCCCGGGTCCCTCGTGGCGAGTCTGCCGTGGCCTTCGCGCTTCCAGTTGGCCGGCTCGTGGGAGGTCGGGACCAGTTCGTAGTCCTTCGGGTGACAGACGTCGCACTCCGCCGAAGCGTCGGGCTGCTCGGCTGTGCCGTGGCACGCGAAACACCGGTCCATCAAGGACAGCGGTGTCCCGCGGGTCGGCTCGGGGTGGGCGGTGTTCACGTGGCATGACAGGCATGTCTCGTTGCGCTCGGCGTGCTCGGCGTGGTCGATCAGGATGCGGAAGCCGGACGTCGCCTGGCGGTTGGGATCGTGGCACTCGAGGCAGTTGTCGCTCGACACCGAACCCACGCCGCCCGAAACCTGCTCGGTTGACTCTTCGGCGCGGCCGGAGATCTGCCACCCGATGTCGCGGCCGAGAAGGCGCGCGCGCGAGAAGAGCCGTTGGGGCAGCGCATACCACTCGGTGGGAGGCTGGTGGCAGGAGACGCACGCGACCTCGGTGTGCGTCGACTCGGCCCAGGATGCCGCCCTCGCCTTCATCGCGTGGCACGAGCCGCAGAGTTCGGGAACCGACGTGGCGTAGTCGATCCCGACAAGAACGAGTGCGATGAGCGCGACAACAATCGCTGTGCGCAAGGCGAGAACGAGCCCGCGCGTACGTTGCTGTTGACCTCTGTCTCCCGGTGGCGGCGCAGGCGCCTGTTCGTCGGGAAGCGCATCGCTCAGGTGGTCCACGCCGTCACCTACTGGACGAGCTTGAGGGTCGGATCGAAGTTGCGTTGCGGGACCTCGCCGTGACAGCGGACGCAGAAGGGCCCTTCGTGACACGCCTCGCAGTTGCGGCGCTTCTCGACCCTGTCTCGGTGCACCGCGCGCCAGTCCTTGCCGTGGGACTGCGGACGACGCGAGTGGCAGTCGGCGCACCACTTCTCCGTGAACTTGTGGCAGTCCGCGCATTTCGCGCCGGGTTCAGCCGCCGCTGTGGCGTGAACAGACGCCCAGTCCTTCGCCCGGTGCGTCTCAGGGGCCGCCTTCTCGGTGTGGCACGCGGTGCACGCGTTGTCGGCGGTGTCACCGTCGTGGCAGCGAAGGCACTCGGACATGCTCGGCTGGTGCTTGCCCTCGGGGCTCTTCTCGTGGACGAGGTAGTTGTGGCACTCGACGCACTTCATCTCCAAGATCGAGACGTGAGCTTTGTGGGGTATCTGCAGGTCGCCCTCGGGCGAAACCGTACGCAGGTCGTAGTGGCAGCTCAGGCACGCCTCGTTCGTCGGCTCCGCGAATGAGCTCGGTTCGAGTGAGCGCGAGACGAGCGAGACGTAGAACTCGGCCGCCATGCGTGCCCGGTAGATCCCCTGAGCGAAGAACTTCGGACGCACGTGACAGTCCTGGCAGCCGACCTCGGCGTGAGTGGACGTAGTCCAGGGCTCGTGCTTGTCGGTGAGGTCCGGGTATCGGCCGAAGAAGCCGGGTTGCAGCGCGAGGTAGCCGGGCAGCCCCACGAGTAGAAGCAGGGCGAGTACCACGATGCCCGCGCTCACGAGCTTCCTGCGACGCGTGGCGGCCATCAGTGGCACTCCTTGCAGAACTTATCGCCGCCGTGACACACGAGGCAGCCGTCACCACGCTTCTTGGCAAAGGGGGCGTGACCCTTCTTCCAGTTGCCGACGTGCGAGGCCGGGCGCTTCTGGTGGCACTCCTCGCAGTATTCGGGTGTCCAGTCGTGGCACTCCGCGCAGTCGATCGTGTCTGCCATCGTCCCGTGGACTGCGAGCCAGTCCTTGCGCTTGTGCGTCTCGGGCACGTTCTTTCGGGTGTGGCAGCTCACGCATTCGTCATCAGCGGTGTCGCCGTCATGGCACTGCTCGACACAGCCCTCCATCTCCGGCCTGTTGAATCCCCTACGGTTGAGCGAGTGCACCAGGTCCTTGTGACAGCTGACGCATTCCATATCCAGGACAGTGACATGTGCGCGATGCGGGATGAGGAGATCGCCGGCGGGCGACACCTGGCGGTACGTGGTGTGGCACTTCTGGCATGCTGACTTCGTCGGGGAGTCGGGCAGGTTCGTCGCCGAGGGCCCCGTGATCAGCTGCGAGTAGAAGGCCGGGATCGACCGAACAGCGAATGTGAGAAGCGCACCGGCGCCCGCGTCCACGTGGCACCCGGCGCACGATATCCGCGAGTGAGTCGACACGGACCAGTGGTCCATGCGGTCGATGAGGTCAGGGTACCGGCGGTAGTAGCCGGGCTGGAGCATGGAGACGACAGGCAGTACGAGCAGCACGGCCAACACAGCCGCCAGTACCATCACTGCCCACTTCACGAAGCGGCGCTTGCGACCCGGACTCCCGCCTGAGGTCTCTTCGTTTGGGGCGGCAAGCGATGTGTCACGCTCGGCCACCTACCCCATCTCCTCGAACTGCTTGTGGCAGTCCTCGCACCACGGCTTCTTGTGGCACGTGAGGCACCGCGGATCGTTGATGTCCTTCGTGTACTTCTGATGCCTGCCGATCCATGTGAGGGGCTCGCCGTGGAATTCGGGGCGCTGCCGGTGGCACTCGTCGCACTCGCCTTGCGATCGGTGGCAACGCAGGCACTTGCTCTTGTCCTTGAGGGCCTCTTCGCCGTGATAGCGCGTCGTCCACTCGGGTGTCACATGCAGTTTCTCGATCGCCTTCATGCCGATCTCAATGGGCACGCCCGAGAACTCTGGGCGCTTCCCCGTTGTGTGGCACAGCTGGCACTGATCGACGTCGTGGCACGATTCAAGGCAGGGGTTCTCACCGGCTACTTCCACCACTCTGGGATGCTCCGCCCTCCACTCCTCCCCGGACTCGTGCAAGACGTGGTGGCACTGGAAGCACTGGTCGGTGTCCTTGGTCCCGACATGACAGCCATACGCCACGCAGACGCCCGAGAACGGCATCTCCTTGTGCTCCTCCGCGTAGTTCTCGAGGTGCGCTGTCCACTTGTGGCAGTCCACACACACGCGGGTCTCGCTCGCGACCCGCGTGTGGGCCGGGTGGGGGATCCGTGCCGTCCGCGTCGCGTCCGAACTCCAGGCGGTCTCGTGGCACTTGAGGCACGTTTCGTTGCGGGGCGGCGCGAACTGGAAGAACCTCGGCGTGTCGTCCGTCTTGAAGAAGCTCGCGTAGTAGTCGCCTATGAGCGCGAGTCCGTTCGCGACGGGCTGCGTCTCGTGGCATGAGCGGCACCCGATGCCCTCATGCGCAGACGCCTCCAGATTCACGTAGCGCCGCTCCAACAGGTGGTAGCGAGAGAAGAACTGCGGCGTAGATGTGGCCACCAGCGCTACGATCGCGGCTACCGCGACCAGGATCGCCAAGACGACGGCGATAATGCCTACGATGCGGAATGTGCGCGCCCCAAAAGGGGAGATGGCCTCGCGCGCGCTCACCGACCGATCACCCTGCCTCGAGGGCGCCCTGCGGGGCGGTCTTTGCGTGCGGTCGCTCGTGTGCGCCGCCGTGCTCCTCCTCCGGCATCTGGAGCGGCAAGACCTTCGCGCCGATCGTCATGATGAGCAACCCGAGAGCGAGTAGGCCGACCGCGAGGAGGATCTCGACGAGACTCGGCAGGTACGGCTTCTGGTATTGGCCGAGAGGGCCCATCGCGAAGCCCATCGACATGAGCGAGTAGCGCTTGAGGAAGATCGCGACGACGTACAGTGCCGAGGCAGTGATCTGGATCGCGGGCAGGTGGCGCGTGCCACGACCGGCGAGCAGCGCGAAAGCGATCACGCCGAGCACGAGCACCGGGACGAACATCCACCAGTAGCCTCCGGCGAAGAACTCCGAGAACCGGAGGGTGTGCCCCAGTTTGGCCGACGTCGGCCAGTAGACCGTGATGATCTCCACGAGCAGCAAGAAGAGGTCGAGGATGATCACCGTAGCCAGTAGCGTCGACAGACTCCTGAACATGCTCGGCTTGAACTTGAAGACGCCGAAATGTTGCATGATGTACGCGCAGATCAACAGCAACGCCACGCCCGAGGCGGTGGCCGATGTGAGGAAGATGGGGACCATCACGGCGGCGTTCCAAAGCTCGCGGGACTTGTTGAGAGCAAGGACGAACGCGGTCGTGGTGTGCAGGTATATGGCGAAGGGAAGCGCGATCAGTGTCATGCGATGCGCAAGCTTCTCTCCGCCCTTGCCCGTGATCAGGATCCAGAGATCCACGAAGCAGAGGACCATATAGGCCGCAGCGGCGCTTCCCGTGTAGACGAAGATGGCCGTCAGGTTCGGTGTCACCACGAACCAGAAGAATCTCCAGGGCCTCACGAAGTCCGTCAGGTCCCCGAGAAGGGCGAGAAGCACGAGCACGCCGGCCTGGAGTACGGCGAGCCGCGCAAGTGGTCGGAACTGCTCGGCGCCGAAGAGGTGAACGCTCGCGTACACGACGAGACCCCCGGCGGACAGGCCGACGTAGTACATGTAGTTCGAGAACCACAGACCCCAGGCGAAGCCGTCGCGCTGTGCCATCACGCCGGCGCCTTCGGCCAGGAACACGATCCAGGCCACAACGCCAAGGGCGGTCAAGATGACGAGCATCGTGACGAAGGCCCAGTATCGGCGCCCGGCGCTCCCGAGGGCACCGAGGTCGAAGTCGATGCCGATGAACCGCTTCACGCCTGGACGAGTGGTCGTGACATCAGCCATGCGTCTCACCCCACGTACCAGATCTTCGGTCGAGTACTCCTCTTTGAGACGCCAGACGCGGCGAGTCCTGAGCAGAACGGAGACCTCACTGTCGGGATCGCTCAGATCGCCGAACTTGCGGGCGCCCACCGGACAGGCCTCCGTACATGCGGTCGTCTTGCCGTTCCTCGTGCGATGCACGCAGAAGGTGCACTTCTCGACGACCCATGCCTTCTCCTCCAGCGGGACGTCCGGGTTGACCTCGTCTTTCGGAACCTCAGGAGGGACCCAGTTGAAGTGCCGGGCGTCGTAGGGACACGTGATCATGCAGTTTCGGCAAGCGATGCACTTGTTGTAGTCGATGAGGACGATGCCGTCGGGCTCCTTCCAGGTGGCTTTGACGGGACACCCGTAGACGCACGGCGGCTTCGCGCACTGCATGCACTGGACCGGCATGTACCACCGGTCGGACCTGCCGGCCTCTTCGTAGTCCAGCTCGGAGCTCTCCAGTTCGATCTTGCCTGGCTCCATTTCGAGCACCTGGATGAAGGTGAAGCCGGAGTTGCGGCCGATGTTGTTCTCCTTGACGCATGCGTAGACACAGCGGCGGCAGCCAATGCAGGCTTTGCTGTCGATCACCATCGCCCACTTCTGCTCGCCGGCGGGATCGGCGTAGTAGACGGGCCTGTCGGGATAGTTGATCGCGTGGTTCTCCTCGAGGATCGGGTCGAGCGCCGCTTCACCCGTCGCATGCGCTGACTCCTCGCTGGCCCCGGCGGCCATGGGTAGCGCTGAGACGAGCGCGGGGATCATGCCTGCGGCCAGTACACCCGCGGTCGCCCCGACGCCCTCGAGGAAGCGCCTCCGCGACAGCGTGCAGCCCTGCGGCAGTCGCGTCTCGATCTCGCCTCGAGCCTTCCTGTTGTCTTCGCTCATCGCTTCGACCTTCCAAGCACCAGAGAGCCGACGATACCCAGGGACACGGCAAAGCCGACCGCGCTCAGGATCGTGAGCCACAGCGGGGTCTCGACCGGCGGAGGGACAGGAGGCGAAGCCATCGGCTTGAACGGCTCTCGATCGCCGACTGCGTTCACCTCGACGCCTGTTCCCTGGAACGGTGGCAGTGCGGCGACGTAGATCCACGATGGCGTGTGCGGGTCGTGGCAGCCGGCCGAAGTGCACTTCGGGAGGTTCTTGCCATGTATGCCTGCCTTCCACTCCCCGTACTTCTCGAAGTGGCAACGCTGGCAGACGCGCGAGACGTCTCCTGTGACTTCGACGAAGCTGCCGTCAGAAAGGATCAGCATCCCCGGATTCCTCGTCGGATCGTCGTGGCATGCGAGACAGGCCTTGTCGCCCTGTCCGAGGATGCCGTGCTTCTCGAGTGTGATGTCGTGCTGCTCCAGTCCGATCGGAAGCGGCTTGGTGGGTTTCCCGTCGGGACCGAGGAATACCGGATGACACCTGGTGCACTCGTAGAAGGCAAGCTCTCCGGTCGACGCTCTCCCGGCGAACGCGCTCGACGCCATCGAGAAGAACACGAGTACCAGTAGGAGGAGTGCCGTGAACGCAAACATCGCACGTGGCAGGATACGGACTGACGGCGGTGGACTACATGCTCTGGTCGGACGCGTCGCGTCTATGGCACCCACACCTCCTGCGCGTTCAGGAACCGTCAGCAATCGCACAAACACTATCAGGCGCCTTGACCTCCCCCATTCGCCTGGTATTGCCGAATTGTTAGGGTTCCGTTAGAGCCCGTCGAGAGTTCAGTTAGAAGCCATAGTAGTGGACGACGAGGTCGGTATCATCGATGACTGGCGGTTCCGACTCTTTGTAGGGAGTGCACGTCGGTGAAGCGCGTTCTGGTGGTCGATGACGAGGATTCGATCCTCAAGGTCGTCGACTACGCTCTCACGGAAGCGGGCTACGAGGTTCACACGGCGCGCGACGCGGATGGCGCGGCCTTCATCTACACGCAGGCCAAGCCCGATCTCGTCATCCTCGATGTCATGCTGCCCGGGAAGTCGGGTCTCGAGATAGCACGGGATCTGCGCGCCGAATCGAGCGTACCCATCATCATGCTCTCGGCGCGTGGGGACGAGGTCGACCGCATCCTGGGCCTCGAGTTCGGCGCTGATGACTATGTCACCAAGCCGTTCTCTCCTCGCGAGCTCGTGAGCAGGGTCAAGGCGATCCTCCGCCGAGCCGGATCCGCTGTTGAGGACAAGGACCTCATTTCCGTGGGCGACCTGGAGATCGACACGCGTGCGCGGCAGGTGCGGCTGTTCGACACCCCGGTGCACTTCACGAGTTCCGAGTATCGCATCCTGCTTCACCTCGCGAGACAACCCGGGAAGGCGTTCTCCCGAGAGGCGATCCTGACCTCGCTCTGGGACGAGGAGCCCGTCGGCGACGAGCGTTCCGTCGACGTGCACATCCACAACATCCGCGAGAAGCTCGAAGAAGATCCCAGGCACCCAGCGTACGTTCTGACGGTGCGCGGGTTCGGCTATCGACTGCGCGAGCGCTGACGGATGCCCCGCTCGGAACGGAAACGGCATGCGGGGCTGGCGATCGTGCTCGTCGTTCTCGTGGTGTCCGCGCTTGCGCTGCTCCGGCCCGCCGAGGTGGGGCGGAGCCCCTTCGACACTGCCAGGACGTGGCTGTGGAAGGTCAACTACTGGGCTTTCCCGGTCGAGAAGAGAGCCGACCTGAGCGCGCTACACCTGAACGCGAGAAGGGATTCGCGCGCGAGGTGCGTGGCCTGTCACGGCGAGAAGACGAATTCGAAGCTCGTTCTCCATCGAATCCACCTGCGAAGCGAGCTGCTCACCAGACTCGAGTGCCACGACTGCCACCAGCGCATCGATCTCACCACTCGCGGGAACCGCGCAGTAGTGACATGGGTAGAGGTGGGCTTCTGCAGGAAGTGTCATTCGGAGTTCCCGGGGCTCGAGGTCGGCTCGCCTATGCGTCCCGAGTACTTCGAACGGGACTGCACTACGTGTCATGGGGGTGACAGGGCGCCCAAACACGACCAGCCGTACCTGCCCACGTCGGTGCCGGCTTCCGAGTGCAAGGGGTGCCACGGCGGGCGTGTACTCCCCTCGACGGTGCGTCACGAGCGGGACGATTGGATAGAGACGCACGGGACCGAGGCGCTCAGGGCCGGTGCCGATTCGTGCTATCGCTGCCATGACTTCGGCCTGAAGTTCTGCGATCAATGTCATGCGAAAAAGCCGCCGTCCCACCTTCCCGTCGAGCGGTGGCGTACGATCCACCCCGATGTGGCACGCGAGGATACGCGGGTGTGTTACTCGTGCCACAAGCTCAGCTTCTGCAAGAAGTGCCACCTCAACCACGAGGAGGGCTGGATGGTGAGGCACCCCGACTTCGTTCGGGAAGAGGGGGACTCGAGCTGCACCGAGTGCCATAGCAGGTCCGCCTGCGCGTACTGCCACACGACAACACCGGGCTCGGTGGAATCGACAGCGGTCCAGTAGCTGTGCAGCGCCGAAGGGAGCGCTTCGGCGGCGCGTGCGGGTAGCACGCTCTTCTTGCTGCCGAAGATCCTGGACACGACCGATTCCGCGTTCACGAAACCCTAACAGCAGGGAAATCGTGCGCGAACCACGCCTGCACCGCGAGCGTCGATACTCACCCCAGGACTTCTTCCGCCCACGGGGCGGGATGTGCAGGAAAGGTGAGAGAGATGCTACTGACCATCGGAGCGGTCCTGAT
Source organism: uncultured Eubacteriales bacterium (assembly GCA_964456615.1). GTDB lineage: Bacteria > Actinomycetota > Coriobacteriia > Anaerosomatales > CAVRZR01 > CAVRZR01. Next base: position 9,967 of record CAYWCB010000033.1, read on the forward strand.
CATAGGAGGGCTCGTCGCGGCGGCCCTCTTCGCCATCGGAGTCCCGTTGGTGTTGGGCCTCATGGCGTTCGATGTGGCTTCCTGGCGCAGGCAGGACGCGGCGGCGACCGAAGCAGTCCCGGCCGAGCCCGGGTCGGCCCGCTGGATGGCCATCGTCGAAGGTCGGATCAGGTTGGAGCGTCGCGTCGCGCGGGCCTTCGTCATACTTGGCGGGGCGTTCTGGGGGGTAGCAGCGTTCGTCGGCCTCTACGTGTATCGCGAGTCGGGCGTGGCGTGGTCGCTTCTGGGCGCGTTCATCCCGCTCGTGGCGACCCTCGCTACGCTGATCATAGGCTGGTACTACGAGCGCGTGACCGCGGTGCTACTGACGGTCGCGTCGGCCGGAGTGGTGTACTGGGGCGTCAGTCAAGGGTGGGAATTCGGAGTGTGGGCGGTTGTCACCTTCGCCCTCATCGGGCCGATGCTGACCGCGGCCGTGCTCTTCTGGCTTGCCCGCCGGGAGCAGGAGGCCATGGAGATCATCCTGGCGGCCAATCCCGAACTCGCGCCCGTGCCGGTTCGGTCGCGCTAGAGGTCCCGTCAGGGGTCCCGCGCGTCAGCGCCCGCGCACCGCGTCTAGATCACTCGCGGCAGCTCGAATCGGAACGTGGTGCCCTCGCCGAGGCGGGATTCGACCTCGATCGAGCTACCGTGCGCCTCGACGATCTCCTTCGCGATCGACAGCCCGAGACCGGTGCCCCGCGTGGACGCCCTGGACTCGTCCACCCGGAAGAAGCGGTCGAACAGGCGCGGAAGTGCTTCGGGGTCGATGCCTTCACCGCTGTCCCGAACCTCCAGGGTGACCAGGCGGTCGGAGGAGGAGGCCCGCAGGGTGATCGCCCCGTCGCGAGGCGTGTGTTTGAGGGCGTTGCCGACGAATCCAAGCAGGACCTGCATGATCCGGTCGCGGTCGCACGAGACGTCGAGCGTCTCGTCGGCAAGGTCGATCGCGATGGTGACACTCGTGTTCTCGGCGAGCGTGTGCATCACCGAGGCGACTTCTCCGAAGAGCTCCACCACGGGAACGGGCTCCAGCTTGAGCGTCAGTCCCCCCGCCTCGAGTTGGGCGAGCGTGAGGAGGTCTGACACGAGGCGGCCCAGGCGATCCACCTCGAGGCTCATCGTGTTGAGGAAGTCGTCGCGGACCTTCGCGTCGTCCTTGGCGCCTCCATGGAGCAGCTCGAGGAGCCCCTTCAGCGCCGAGATGGGCGTCCGCAGCTCATGGCTCGCATCCGCGACGAACCGCCTTTGTGCGGCCTCGAGCCGCTTCTGCTCGGTGATGTCGGCCATCAGAAGCACGGCGCCGTCGGTGATGCCCTCGTCGGTGATGATCGGAGTGCCGTGCAGCAGGATTATGCGCTCCCCGGCCGATGTGACCGCCGACGCGCCCGTTCCCGCGAGGCTCGTGTTGACGATGTCGAGGATGGTCGCGTTGCCGGTGAGTTGGCTGACATGGCGGTCCAGGACGCTCTCTCGATTGTCGTGGACGCCCAGCTGGTCGATGGCCTCGGGGTTCGCGACGCGGACGGTGCCGCGGGAGTCGAAGGCCACGACGCCCTCGGCCATGGACTCGACGACCGCGGCGATCTCCTGTTCCCGTTCGCGGAGGACCGAGAAGGTCTCTCCGAGCGTGACAGCCATGCGGTTGTACGAGTCGGCGAGTTCGTAGATCTCATCGGGCACCAGACCGGTGGGGAGTCGCTGGTCAAAGTCGCCGTTGGCGATCGCCATCGCCGCCTTTGTCATCTGACGGACGCGACGGCCGATGAACTCGGAGAAGCCGAAGGCCAGAAGACCCGCGACGATGAGCGCGACCCAGAACGTCGTCCACAGGCGGCTTCTGAGCGCGTCGAGCACCGCGAGCGACTCAGTCACGGGGCCCGCTATCACGATGCTCCCGGCGCGGCGCCCTTCGGCGTCGTAGACGGCCTTGCCCGCTACGACGTGCCCGCCGCGCTCGAGGGACATCTGAGAGTAGGGAGGCGAGTCGGCGAGTCCCTGGATGCGCGCCTCTTCGAGCTGGTCCCTGGGCACGCCGTCCGTGCCGACGGAGTCGAGAAGGGTGCCGTCGATGTCGTAGACCCAGATGTTGTCGCCATAGATCTCGCGGAACTCGCGGACGTTCTCCTTGAGTCGGGCACGGCTCTCGACCGTGAGCGGGAACTCGTCGCTGAGCTGCGAAGCGAGCGCGGACGCATCGGAGAGCTGGTCGCTCTCGCCGAGTTGCATGAGCGTGCGCTGCAGACCCTGGGACAGCGAGACGGAGAGGATGAGGATCGCGACGACGATGACGATGACGAAGAGCTCGGTCTGCCAGAGCCGGACGGACGGCCGCCGTACCGAGGGCATTCCTAGGCCTCTCTGAGCCGGTACCCGAAGCCCCTTACCGTCAGCAGGTACTCCGGGTTCTTCGGGTCGACCTCGAGCTTCTCGCGCATGTTGTGGATGTGGACATCGATCGCCCTTTCGTCGCCCACCGGCGCTTCGTCCCACAGGTCGGCGAGGATGTTCGCTCGCGAGTACGCCTTGCCCGGGTGCCGCGCCAGGAGGTGCAGGATCCCGTATTCGGACGTGGTGAGATGCACATGCTCGTTTCGCATGAACACCTGATGAGAGTCTGAGTCGATGACGAGGTCGCCGACGACGATCCTGGCCTGCCCGCCCGTGCCGCGCCCGGCTCGCCTGAGTATCGCGCGCACCCGGCTCACGAGTTCGCGCGGCGAGAACGGCTTCGTCACGTAGTCGTCGGCGCCGAACTCGAGTCCGAGGATCCTGTCGACTTCGTCGCCACGGGCGGAAAGCATCACGATCGGAACGTCCGAGGTCTCGCGGATCTCCCGCGCGAGATCGAGTCCGGACTTGCCCGGCAGCATGATGTCGAGAATGAGCAGGTCCGGGTTCACCTCTTCGACGAGGAACGAACCGCCGGAAGCATCGCCGGCCGTGTGAACCTCGTAACCCTCCTGTTCGAGGGCGTAGCGCACGGCTTTGACGATGGACTCCTCGTCATCGACGACGACTATGCGTTGAGCAGGCATGTGGGCTCCGCATCTCGGGTTCCGGTGTCGCTCATAGGATATCGTCACAAGCAGCAGGATGTGTGCAGTGAAGGCGCGCGTGCATGTGCTCCTGGCGAGCGAGTCTCCTAGCGACCGCCGGCCGCAGAGGCCTTGGCTCCTCGAGCGGTGCCGCCGGGGGCGTGCTTCACGAAGGTGCCGTCGTCGAGTTCACGCCACGCCGCGTCGAGTTCCTCTCTCGTGTTCATCACGATGGGTCCTCGCCACGCTATCGGCTCGCCGAGGGGTCTGCCGCTCACGAGCAGGAAGCGCGCACCGTCCGGTCCCGCGGTCGCCGTGAGCGCTTCGCCGTCTCCGAACAGGACGATCGTGCCGCGCCGCGCGGGTATCTGCTCGTCGACGCGCGCGTCGCGCTCTGGGCCGAACCCCGCTGCGCCCTCGAACAGATACGCGAAGACGGTGTGTCCACGACGAGTGGGATGTGTCCACGTCGTGTCGGGGTCCAGGGTGACGTCGAGGTACTCGGGCTCGATGACGATGTCCTGGGCAGGGCCGGTGGAGTCACCCACGCTTCCGCATATCACCTTCACGTGGGCGCCTGGGGACTCCTGGGCCGGTATCTCGGAGGCATCGATGCCGCAGTAGCGCGGTTCGATCATCTTGTGACTCGCCGGCAGGTTCGCCCAGAGTTGGAAACCGCCCATGTGGCCGCGCTCGTCGCC
>CAYWCB010000034.1:0-1515 GCA_964456615.1 uncultured Eubacteriales bacterium
AGCGAGTACCCGCCGCCGCCTCGAGCACCTCCGCGACGAGCTTGTTCAGCGGCGCCGCGTCGGTGCGGATATCGGTCTCGAACGACAGTCCCTCGCGGGTGGAGACGACCGCGATGCCGTGGTCCCCGACCGTCCCCGAGAGCAGCACCGCGTCGCCGGGACGGCAGTAGGACCCGGACAGGTCGACGCCTTCGGCGAGCGTGCCGACACCCGTCGTGTTGATGAAGATGCCGTCGCCATGCCCCTTCTCCACGACCTTCGTGTCGCCGGTGACGATGCGCACCCCGGCCTCGATGGCCGCGTCACGCATGGATACGAGGATGCGCTCGAGGTCGGCGAGGGGGAAGCCCTCCTCCAGCACGAAGCCGACCGAGAGATAGAGCGGCGCGGCACCGCTCGTGGCCACGTCGTTCACGGTCCCGCACACGGCGAGCCGGCCGATGTCTCCGCCGGGGAAGAAGATGGGATTCACGACGTAGGTATCGGTCGAGATCGCGACACGGCCGGCAGGTACGTCGAGCGATGCCGCGTCATCCAGCCGCTTCAAGGCGTCGTCTCCAAGCTCGGCGACGAAGACATCCTCGATGAGTTCGCGCATCATCGTGCCGCCGGAACCGTGTGCGAGCAGGATGCGGTCGGTACGCATACTCGACACCCCTTCTTCTGAGCGGAGGCGACAACGCGACGCTGCCACGCGACGCCGCGGCAGTCCGGGAAGCCCTCGGCGGTATCCCCGGTGACCTCCTAGGACCGGCCGTAGTCCGTGTACCGGTAGTATGCCGCGCACGAGCCCTCCGAGGACACCATGCAGGGTCCGATCGGGTGCTCGGGCGTGCACGCCTTCGCGAAGAGCTTGCACTCGAACGGCAGCGTCACGCCGCGCAGCACCTCACCGCATTGGCAGCCTTTGACCTCGCGCGGTTTGGGCGGCGAGACGGGGATCTTCTTCATCGCATCGAAGGTCGCGTACTCGTCTCGGATCTTCAGCCCCGTGTTCAGTATGACACCGATGCCGCGCCACTCGGCCTCGGCAGGCTCGAAGACCTCGTTCATCTTCGCGACGGCGGCCACGTTGCCCTCGGGCAGTACGCCCCGCGTGTACCCGATCTCGACCGCCGCGCGGCTCTCGGCGATCTGCTTCACGAGCATGTACACGCCCTGCAGGACGTCCACGGGCTCGAAGCCCGTGATGACGCTCGGGACGCCGTATTCCTCGGCGAGGAATCGATAGGGCTCGAGGCCGATGATGGTGGACACGTGGCCCGGCAGGATGAACCCGCCGATCTGGACGTCCGGATCGTTCACGAGGGCCCGGAGCGCCTCGGGCACCGTCTTGTGGGCGGAAAGCACCGAGAAGTTGTCGACGCCACGCTTGGCCGCTGTCTCTATCGCCGAGGCGATGATGGGGACCGTCGTCTCGAAACCCACACCGACGAAGCCCACCTGCGACTCGGGGTTCTTCTCGGCCAGATCGAGGGCGTCTACTTCATCGCCATGGAGCAGGTGGACGGCCGG
>CAYWCB010000034.1:1525-13743 GCA_964456615.1 uncultured Eubacteriales bacterium
CTCCTCCTGCAGGGATGATTCAGAGCCCGGGACCTTCATCATGTCGCCGAAGGTCGTCAGGATGACCCCGGGTTGGCGGCCGAACTCGATCGCGGTGTCGATGTCGGCGTTGCTCGTGACGCAGACGGGACAACCCGGGCCGGAAAGCAGGGTGATCCAGTCAGGCAGGACGCCGCGAAGCCCATGCTTGGCGATGGAGACAGTGTGCGTGCCGCACACCTCCATGAGCTTGACCGGCTCGACCTTGGTGGCACGGATCGCGTCGATGAGCTTCCGGGCGATCGCCGGATCGCGGAAGCTGGTGTAGTCCATGTGAGCTAGGCCTCTTCGGCCATGAGCTGTTCGAGCGTCGCCGCGTCGGGAGCTGCCGCCTCGACGAAGGCGTCTGCACTGATCTCACCTTCCGAGAACATGTCCATCTGGAGCAGCAGGTCGAGGGTCTCCTTCGCGTCCGCCTCGTCGATGACCTGGATCGCGAAGCCGGCGTGCACGAGAACGTAGTCCTCTGCTGCCGCGTCAGGCACGAGGTCGAGGCTCACCTTGCGCGTCACGCCCATGATGTCGACTTGGGCCATACGGTTCTCGTCCACCGTCACGACCCTGGCCGGGATTGCGAGACACATGCGTCAGCATCCTCCTAGTTTCGCCACTGCCACGGGCGTACCCATGGCATCAAATCTCGTGCCGTTGCGCCCAGGCCACGACCGCCTGGCCGTGAGACACCGCTCCGTCGTTCGCGGGGAGTCGGATGTGCGTCAGCGGTGTCAGTCCCGCATCGGCGAGTTCCCGAACCGCACCTCCCAGTACGAGGCGGTTCATGAACACCCCCCCGCCGAGGGCCACCAGACCGATACCGGTCCTTGTCTCGGCTGCCAGTGCGCAGTCGACTATACAACGCACGACCGCGCGGTGGAAGCGAAGAGAGATGACGCCGACCGAAGCGCCGGACACGAGATCGTCGAGGATCGCGGCGAGTACGGGCGCAGGCTCGATCACCGTCGTAGCGCTGTGGGGTGTGGCGGCGTCAGGCGCGGCATCGCTCAGTGCGAACTCATACGCACCCTTGGCCGAGAGGTCTGCCGCCGCTTCGAGTTCGATGGCGGCCTCGCCCTCGTAGCGTGCGTCGTCCCGAACGCCGACGATGGCCGCGACCGAGTCGAAGAGCCGACCCATCGACGACGTGAGCGGGGAGTTCACCCCGCGCTCGATCATACGGAGAAGCAATTGCTCCTCGCCCTCGGCGAGTCGCGAGCGAAGCGGGAGGGCACCGGGGTGGTCCAGCAGACCGAACCGTGCGAGAGTGCCGATGGCCATGCGCGCCGGCCTTCGGATCGCCGCCGCGCCGCCCGGCATGGGCACGTAGGCGAGATGAGCGAACCGCTCGAAGCCTGCCCAGTCCGCCAGCAGGACCTCGCCGCCCCAGATGTGTCCGTCGCTCCCGTACCCCGTGCCGTCGAACGCGATGCCAGTGACGCGCTCGGCGATACCGTGCTCGGCGGTGATGCTCGCGACGTGCGCGTGGTGGTGCTGCACGCCGACCTTGGGCAGATCGAGTCCCATGGCGTGCTTCGTCGAGAGGTACTCGGGATGGAGGTCGTGCGCCACGATCTCGGGGCTGAAGCGGAAGAGGCGTTCGTAGAGTTCGATGGTGCGCTCGAACGAGGCGAGGGTCTCCGCGTTCTCCATGTCGCCGATATGTTGCGACACGAACGCATACGAGTCCTTGACCAGGGTGAACGTGTTCTTTTGTTCCGGGCCCACCGCGAGGATGTCGACATCGCTCTCGAACGGGAGTGTGAGCGGGAAGGGCGCGTAGCCGCGCGCGCGCCGCACCGGCTCGACTGCGCCCTCCACGACACGGAAGACGCTATCGTCATAGCGGGAGCGGATCGGGCGGTCGTGCAGGAGGAACGCGTCGGCGATGCGGCCGAGCCGCTCCAGCGCCTCGGCGTTGTCCATCGCTATGGGCTCCTCCGAGAGGTTCCCGGAGGTCATGACGAGCGGGCGTCCGGCCTCGGCCAGGATGAGATGGTGGAGCGGGGTGTAGGGCAGCATCACGCCCATCTCGACGAGGTCGCCCGCGACAGATGGCGCGATGCGGTCGTCGAAGCGCCCGTCCTGCCCTCGCTTCCGTTGAAGGAGCACGATCGGCCGCACGACCTCGGCGAGCAGTGCCTCCTCCTCGGGCCCGATCTCGCAGAACCCTCTGGCGGTCTCTAGGTCGGGCACCATGATCGCGAGAGGCTTGCCCCAGCGGTTCTTGCGTTCTCGCAACCGCGCCACAGCGTCCTCGTTCGTCGCATCGCACGCGAGGTGGAAGCCGCCGAGGCCCTTGACCGCGAGAATGTGGCCGTCGAGCAGGAGCCGTACGGCGGCGGCGATGATCAGGTCGCTCCGCTCCCGTTCCGCGTCGCGATCCCGATGCGGCCGCGGCGCCACGTCTTTGCTCGAATCCCAGGCCGCATCGGCAGGCAGGCGAGGGGGTCGATCCACGAGTTCCGCAGACGGGGGAGACACGGACGAGGCCTTCGGGGCGTCGGCCGGGCCGAGGGCCCCTGCCGAGGACTGTCCGAGCACGGCTGCCCCCTCGCCTGCCTGCCGCGGGAGGATGTTCACGTACAGCCTCGGCCCGCATACGAAGCACGCGTCGGGCTGTGCGTGGAAGCGCCGGTCGGCGGGGTCGTCGTACTCGGCGGCGCACTCGGGGCACATCAGGAAGTCGCGCATGGTCGTCATCGGCCGGTCGTATGGGATGTCGTCGATGATCGTGAATCGCGGCCCGCAGTTCGTGCAGTTGATGAAGGGATAGTGGAAGCGCCGGTCGTCGGGGTCGAGGAGCTCGTGAACGCAGGCGGGACATGTGGCGATGTCCGGGGAGACGAGCGTCATCGCCCCTTCGACGGCCGCCGACTCGCGGATCTCGAAGCCGGACAGCGATTCCGACTCGACCTCCTCGGCGACGATCGACTCGATGAGGGCCATCGCGGGCGCCCGCTCCCGCAGGAGTCGCGGGAATGAATCGACGATGTCGGCGTCGCCCTGCACGAGCGTGAATACCCCGTCGGAGGAGTTGAACACCCACCCGTCGAGGCCGAGCTCGTACGCGAGGTTGTAGACGAACGGCCTGAAGCCGACACCTTGCACGATCCCGGTCACGTGAAGGGAGAGCGCCTTCATCTCGGGCATCTCTCGCTGTCGCACCTAGGAGGCGTCCGGCGCCGGCTCGGTGCGCGGGGCGCTCGCTACGAAGCGATTGTTGATGGAGACGAACAGCTTGTATGCCTGGTCGAGGAGCTGCATCGCCTCCGCGGAGGTCCGCGCGGAGATCGTTTCCTGTACGCCGAGATACGGGTCGTCGTGGATGAACGCGTTGCGCGTCGCGCGCAGCTGGCGCCATCGGTGCGGGAAGTCGCGGAAGCCGAGCTCCGCCGCCGCATCCTCGAACTGCTCACCCGTCAGCATGGGGAACAGTCGACCGATGCGCTGCCCCACCGCGCGCTGACCGTCGAGCACCGCTTCGCGGATGTTGGCGTCCGCCCCGCGCGTGCGCATGACCCGGTCGAGGATGTCCTCGAGAAGGGTCTCGAGAAAGGTCGCAGCGAGGATCACGACGATCTCGTTCTCCCCGTCGACCCGGTAGCGCCGGATGCGCGCGTCGAGCTTCCGGAGGCGATCCGGCGGGAACATGCGGCGGGTGTCCGGCGGCGCCTCGCAGTAGGGGCAGTCCTTCGTTCCGTCTCCAAACGCCGGATCCGCCGAGAGATACCCGCATACCGGGCATTCCCAGTATCGCGGGGCCTCGGACTCCGCCGTGGGGGCAGAGAGTGTGCGTTTGACCTGCTTCGGTTTCACTCGCCGATTGTAGCAGCGGTTTCATGGGTGGCCTGAGGCGCCGGTCCACGGACCGCCACGGGGAGCTCGAGTCCGTGCGCGAGAAGGAGCGCCTCGTCGGCGAGGATCTCGCCGGCCGTTCCGTCGGCCACGACGCGTCCTTCATCGAGGATCACCGCGCGCGTACAGAGCCGCCAGGCCAGGTCCATGTCGTGCGTCGCCACGAGCATCGTGGTGTCCTGTGATCCAAGCAGCTCGAGCATCTCTCTCCTCGCCCTGGGGTCGAGGTTGGACGTCGGCTCGTCGAGCACGAGGATCTCGGGTCGCATGGAAAGCACCGTAGCGAGCGCGATGCGTTTGCGCTGCCCGAACGAGAGGTGTTGCCCGGGCTTGCTCGCGACCTCGGGGAGCCCGACGGCGTGGAGCGCGGAGTGCACGCGCTCGTCGACCTCCGCAGGCGCAAGACCCATGTTCAGCGGGCCGAATGCGACGTCGTCATAGACAGTGGTCATGAACAGCTGGTCGTCGGGGTCTTGGAAGACGAGGCCCACCTTTGCGCGGATCTGCCGAACCGTGTCGTCTCGAAGCGGGACGGTACCCACGGTGACAGAGCCGCGGCTTGCTCTGAGCACGCCATTCACCTGGAGCATCAGCGTGGACTTGCCGGCTCCGTTCGCGCCGAGCAGTGCGACGCGTTCGCCGTGGCGGATGGAGAGATCCACGCCGTCGAGCGCGCGCGTGCCGTCCGGGTACTCGTACACGAGCCCTTCGATGCCGATGACATGATTCCCGGGCCGCTCGGACATCCGTGTCTCCACTTCAGTACAGGAGCACGGCGGCCGCGGTGAGCGCGGCGGTCGCCACGAGGAGTGCATCGGCGGCTGTGACGCGCAACTCCTCGGCGGTCGGGAGAGTGCCGTCGAAGCCGCGCGACAGCATCGCGGCGTGCACGCGCTCGCCGCGCTCGTAAGCTCGGATGAAGAGGCTGCCGGCGAGGTTGCCGTAGAGCCTCGCCCTGCCGATCCCTCGCACGTCGTAGCCGCGGCTGTCGACAGCGAGCCGCATGGAACGCAGCTGATCGCCGAGCACATCCGCGTACCGGTAGAGGAAGGCGAGCATCGTGGTGAACACCGAAGGCACGCGCAGCGCCCTGAGACCCTTGAACAACCGGGGAGGAGGGGTCGTCGCGGACAGCAGGAGCATCGTGTACGCGGAAAGCCACGCCTTCGACAGGATGGCCCACACGAGACCCCAGTGGCTGGCGTAGGCGGCCCCCACGCTTCCGGCGGAGAGCGATCCCTGCGCCTGCGCAAGCGGAGCGAAGAGCGCGATCGTTCCTGCGAGCGGGAGGACGATCGCGCTCCGGGCGAGCACGGCAAAGACGGGCAGTCTCGCCAGGAGCGTCCCAGCCAGCAGGACTGCGCACACGAACGCGAACTCGGGCGGTCGCATGGGCGGTGCCAGGACGACGCCGAACACGAGCACCAGCGCCGCGACGATCTTCATGCGGGGGTCGAGGTCGTGCACGGGCGAGCAGACGTAGGTGAGCCGCTCGAACGATAGCGTGTGGGCGTGATCGTGAGCTGCGGCCGAAGCGGCGGGTCGAGCGCGGTCGAGGGCGTGATGGTGGGGGTGTCTGTGGGGGCGGGCCTCTCCGTGCCGATGCGGGTGGCCGTGCACGCCCTCCGGACCATGCTCGGCCGAGCGCCTCTGACGATCGGCGCGCGCGTTCAGCCTGACCGGATCGGGACTCATGACGGCGCGCTCATTCGCCGTGACGTCGCCGGCGGAGAGCCGAGGCCGCCACGAAGAGGAAGACGCCGGTGACGATCACACCGACCACGCCGGCCAGGACGCCGGCGACCAGTTCGCTCGAGATGCCGCTCATGGCGTAGTCGCGCAGAGGCGTGTTCACGAGGTTCACCTCGCCGAACGCCCTGCCGATGCCCTGTTCGAAATACACGAACTCAAGGCCGTCGGGATTGCCCGATGCCATGAACGACAGCCCCGCGGCTGCAAGAGCGATGCATCCGAGTGCCACTACCACGCCCCGGAGGGAGCGCGTGGAGTCAGATGCGCGAGCGGTGACGAGATCGGGTCGGACGGAGAGCAGGTATGCGACCAGCCCTGCCGTGATGAGTCCCTCGCCGATGCCGATAAGCGAGTGCCAGAACCCCATGGCGCTCATGACGAGCCCGAAGCGGGCGTTGCCGGACAGCCAGATCTCCAGCCCTGCCATGAGCGCCGAGAGGACGCACGCAGCCCACGCGGCCACGAATGCGCCACCGATCGCCACCGGGCGCGTTTCCCTCCACCGCGTCGCGACGCGCCACACGAGGTAGCCGACGAACGGCGCCACGACTCCGATGTTCAGGATGTTCGCGCCGAGGGCCAGCACGCCGCCATCGGCGAAGACGAGCGCCTGGACCGCGAGTACCGTAGTGAGCACGATCACGGCGGGCCATGGCCCCAGCACGATCGCCGCCGCTGCGCCTCCCGCGAAGTGCCCGCTCGTGCCTCCCGCGACCGGGAAGTTGAGCATCTGTAGCGCGAAGACGAGAGCCGCCATCACCGCCATGAGCACGATTCTGCGCTCGTCGAGATAGCGTCTCGTCCAGGACACGGCATAGGCGACGAAGCCTGCGGCCGTCGCGCCGGTCGTCGCGACGACCGGCGTGCTCAGCATTCCATCGGGGATGTGCATCTGTCTCCTCCCAGGCCCTGGCCCTCAGAGCCCGTGTCCTGAGGTGGTCATGACGAGCTTGCCGTGTTTCACTCCCTTGGTGCCGAGGAGGGTATCCGCGATGGCACTCACGTCCGCGCTACCCCCTCGGATGACGATCACCTCGAGGCAGTTGTGCGCGTCGAGATGGACGTGCATGGCGGACACGATCTTGTCGTGATGGGCGTGCTGGACGGCGTCCAGCTTCTCCGAGAGGTCCGAGGCGTGGTGGTCGAACACCATGGTGATGGTGCCCACGATCTCGCCAGCCGAGTCCTCCCAGGCGCTTTCGACGAGGGCGTCGCGGACGAGGTCTCTCACCGCTTCCGACCGGTTTCGGCCGTCTCCGCGCCGCTCGACGAGCGCGTCGAACCTGGCGAGCAGGTCTTCGTCCATTGCGACACTGAAGCGGGTGAGTGTGCCCATCGTGCCTCCATCGGTGCGGAATGCGGTAACACGAAGTCACAGAAGCGTAACACACCCGACGTCCCCGCGGAAGGGACCCGGGCGTGACAGGTGTGGCGGGACGCCGCTCGAGTGCGGTCGGGCTTCGGTGGCCGCGTATGCGGCAGTGCTCGGTTGCGGGAGGGTCGCCGGCGGGCTACACGAGCTCGACGCTCACGTCAGAGCCGCCGCGGCCCTCCAGCGCCTCGATCGCCGCTTCGAGCTTGGCTCGCGCTTCTCCGAGCAGCACCGTGGTCTGCGCGAGGTCCGCGCTGGCCGCGTGCTCGCCTCCATGGTCCGCAAGACGGTGCAGCTGCTCGAGCCACTGCTGGACCATCGCGATGGCATCGTCGGACTGCCCGACGGCGAGCTTCAACTGGCCGAGGTTGACACCCTGCTCACACATCCTGCCTCCTTGCGGACGGTGGTGTTCCGGTGAATGCGCGCCGGCGGTTGCGTGCTTGCGGTCGCGGCTGCGCTAGCCGACCCAAGGAGCGAGCTCCTCCAGGAGCTTCTTCTTGGGCATGGCGCCGACGAGCTTCTTCACGACCTGGCCGTCCGAGAAGACGAGCAGCGAGGGGATGGACAGGATGTCGTACTTCGTCGCCGTCGCCGGACTCTCGTCCACGTTCAGCTTCGCGACGACGATCTTGTCGCCGTGCTCCTCGGCGATCTCCTTGAGCACGGGCTCCATCATCCTGCACGGATTGCACCAGGGCGCCCAGAAGTCGAGCAGGACCGGCTTGTCGCTCTTCACGACGTCGTTCTCGAAGCCTGCGTCGGTGACGTGCATGACCTCCGCCATCGGTCGTCCCCTTTCTGCCCGCGACGCGGGTTCTAGATCGAACACACCTTCTCGTCGATGTACTTCACGGCCTCGAATGCGGCCGAGGCGCCCTTTGCGGCAGCGGTGATCACCTGTTTGAGCTCGGAGTCGGTCACGTCGCCTGCCGCATAGATCCCCGGCCACGAGGTCCGCCCGTCGTGGTCGACTTTGATGTACCCGTTCTCGTCGCAGTCCACGAGGTCGCGCACGAGTTCGCTCACCGGATGGATGCCGACGAAGATGAAGACGCCCTCGACAGGAAGCACGATCTCGGACTCGCCCTTCGTCGAGGGCAGGCGGACTCCCGCCACCTTTCCGTCCTGCCCGACGATCTCGGATACGACCCGGCTCCACTGCATCTCGATCTTCTCGTTGGCGAAGCAACGCTCCTGGATGCATTTGGTCGCGCGCAGCTCGTCGCGCCGGTGGATGACGTGCACCCTGCTCGCGAACTTCGTGAGGAACATCGCCTCCTCGATCGCCGCGTCCCCGCCGCCGACCACGCACACGACCTTGTCCTTGTAGAGCGCTCCGTCGCACGTCGCGCACCACGAGACACCTCTGCCCGTGAACTCGGCCTCGCCCGGCACGCTGAGCTTGCTTGGCACGGCTCCCGTGGCGACGATCACGGCACGCGCGAGGTATTCGTTCCCGTCCTCGGTCTCGACGACGAAGTCGAGGCCCGTCGGCTTGATCGCCTTCACGTCCGCGAACGTGCTGAGTACGGCGCCGAACTCCTCGGCTTGCCTGGTCATGAGCTCGCCGAGCTCCATTCCCGAAAGCCCTGCGGGGAATCCAGGGTAGTTCTCGATCCAGTCGGTCGTCACGATCTGCCCGCCGGGCATGCCGCGTTCGAACACGAGGGTCTTGGCGCGTGCGCGCGACGCGTATAGGGCGGCGGTGAGCCCTGCCGGACCCCCGCCGACGATCGCGATGTCCACGGTCTCCACTACTGCCGTCCTTCGGTCGTGGTGGTCGTGCTGCTCGGCAGCGGCTTGTCCGCCGCGGCGGCGTCTTTGTGGATCTGGTCCAGTGCGAGGTGAGCCTGCTGGTTGAGGGCGTGCTGGTTCGCGTCGTTTTCGGTCAGCTCGATGACGCGCTCCATCTGGGCAGCCGCAGCCTCGTAGTCGCGTCGCTCCGCCTGCCAGTAGAAGATGCCCAACCAGTAGTTGGCCTGGAGGTGACGCGGGTTCTTGGAAACGACCTGTGCGGTCTCAGTGATGGCCTTGTCGGTCTGGCCGCTATGGAAGTACTGCGCGGCGAGGTCGGTCCGGACGTTGGGGTCGTCCGGCTCGAGCTTGAGGTACCGCTCGTAGTACCCGATAGATTGCAGGGCGTAGCGCACGTTGTTCGTCTCGTCGCGCAGATCGTAGTAGAAGTCGCCCATTCTCTTGAGGGCGTTCTCGTCGTTCGGGTTCGACTGGAGGGTGATGAGGTAGTCGAGCGCCTGTCGCTGAGCGGTGCTGAGCAGCTCCTTGAACTCGTCGGGCACAGCGGTCTGATCTGCGGGACCCCTACCCGGACCGTAGAAGGCGACCACCAGGATCGCCGCGAACACCGCCAGCGAGACGGCGAGGATCCCGAGTGGGATCCGGTAGCGCTGGAAAGGTCTCACGATGTAGCGCCGCCCGAAGCTGCCTTCGAGGCCCTCGCCATGCCGTTCGACCTGAACGCCGTACGTCTGTGCCTTGAGGAGCATGTTCAGGTCATTCGTGACGAGGGTTGCGTTGTCGGGGCTGCTCTTGGCGACTTGGATGGCCACGGCAAGGATCTTGTCGTCGGAATTGCGGGTCGATAGTCCGTCCGGGAGCACGGTCTCGGTTTCGAGCGGCGCGACGCGCAGGCGTCCGCCGTCCGGCAGATCGACACCGTCGATCAGGCTCGCTTGCTCGGATAGGTCGAACAGGATGCGGCTCGCTTCGCGCCCACGGAACCGCAGGTCGGCATCCGCGCGCGAGGTCTTCAGCTTGTCGAGCTCGCCCAGGACCGCTTCCGGTATCACTACCTCGGTGTCAGGGAAGCCGAGGAGAGCGTCCGGATCGGCGAGCAGAACGTTGGTGTCGAGCACGACTGTACGCATCGGCGGTTCTCATACTCCTGTCGTGGGTTCGGCCGGGGTCTGCCGTCGCAGCCCTATTGGTAGACCGACGTGCCGTAGTCGAGAAGGTAGAACGGCGTGTCGAGCGGCGTGTCTGCCCGCCACGCCCGGTATGGCCCGATGATCAAGGTCCCGTCCACGGGGATCCGCGACCAGACCCTCACCACCTCGTCATCCTGGTCGTACTGATAGACCTCGATGTCCTCCTGTCGCGCGAGCTCGGCTGCTCTGGCCGCCGAGACGGCTCGCGTGTTGCGCCGTCCGTATCGCGACATCTCGTCGACGACGATATCGGTCGCCTTGTTCAGCTCGTACCTCGCTCGCGCGTAGTGGCCGACATCGTTCAAGAACACCGCAGCCACAAGGATGATGAGCGCGACGGTCAAGAACGTCTTCATCGGGATACCTCGCACCTCGAGTGGAACAGCATCAGTCTACCAGCCGGATTCTTCGCTCGCAGACCGCTCGGCACGTCTGACGCGGCGCCTGATGTAGAAGAGCATAGCGCCAAGAATGAGCACGATCCCACCCATCGAGATAGGAGGCGCGGACCTCGACCGTCTTCGAGGCGATCACGAGCGTGCCCGCGACGACCTGTAGTCTAAGGCGACCACCTGCCGATGCTCGCAGGTCGACCGGGACGGTCACGAAGTTCTCGGCGGGCAGAAGCGTCATCGTGCGAAGCGGCTGCGAGCGGACGGTGATGTTGTCCGCGGTGAGGCGCAAGACGACTTCCAGGTTGCGGTCCGACGCATTCGTGATGCTGAAGGGCACCGAGCCGCGTACGCCCGATAGCGTGAGGTCGCTCGCTGTCACGCTCACGGCACCGAGCACGACATCCGCGCTTCGGACCGCAGCCGCCGCGAAGGCTCGGCCGCGATCGGCCAGAGCCCATTGGCCGTCCGGGCCTGCCCACGTCGCGCTCTGTGCGATGAGCGAGTTCACCACGACCGCCTCGGCGTCGCGGTCGCCCTCTCCCACCAGCGCGGCGAACGCCTCGGCATAGCGTCGGGATGCCGCGATGGAGCTCCACCAGCCCTGGGGTGTCTTGCGCAGTAGGGCCGCGCGTGGGGCGAGGGAGTAGCGAGGCTCTCTCACGGGAGCTGCGGCCGCCTCTCCGGCCGTAGCGAGCGAGATCCACGGTTGACGAGCCACCACGCCGAGTCGCTCCATGACTCCTCTCACGGTGACCGGTCTTCCGGGACCCACATCGATCAGCACGGGATGCGCGGTCGTGCCGGCTCCCGGATCATCGAGAGCTCGGGCGAACAGCGCGTCCACGGTGGTCGTGTCGGCAACCGCCACCAGCGCTCGGCTGAGATCCTGGTCGATCGCCAGCAGCGTCAGCGGGGTCTTCGGCGATTCAAATACGCCGGCAGGCGTCGTGCCCTCGGCGCCTCGTATGAAGCCCGGGGCGACGAACGCGTAGCGGATACCGTGCGCGGCCGCTTCCTGCGCGGCCGCAGCTGTCAGGCACCCGCGTGCCGTGATGCAGCCAGCGGAAGGGGACTCCTCCAACGACGCGAAGTAGGCCGACGTACCGAGGTCGAGATGCTCGCCAAGATCGCGCTCGCGCTTGATGCTCGCCAACCCCGCGACGTCGGGGTCGGCGAAGGGGACGTTGAGCAACTCGAGACGGCCGGTCGCCAGCGCCCGGTCGAGCCGATCCAGGGCGTCCGCGTAGTCCCGCGGCACCATGGTGTCGGCCTCGACCTCCTCGACTCCGGCAGGCCCGGCGTACGAGTAGCCGGACGAGATGCGCCTCCACTCCTCGAGCAGCTCGGGGGCGATGGCCAAGGAGACGCGCAGACGACGCTCGGACAAGATCGCATCGGTCAGCGCGATGACCTCGTTGCGAGCGCGCGTCTCGGTGGCCGGGTCCACGACGAAGCGGCCCTCGGGGCCAAGGGCGGGCGCACTCGAGACTCGCACTACCGGCGCGACCACTATCGGCTTTGCTTTGGGATTGAAGACGCGGAGGACGTCCGGGACCGCCCAGGAGTCCGGCGGGTTGTCCTCGCTGACGACAGTCAGTTCCACCGGGTAGGCGCCGGGCTCGAGTCCGAGGTCGACTATCGACCGCTCGAAGGTGAACGTATGGCGTCCCGCAGGCATGTCGGATCTGACGTGGGTCTTCTGGAAGATGAGGCGCCCGCTCGGCCGGCGTATGCGGAGCCTCACTTGGAGGTACGGCGCGGGTCTCGCGAGGGCGATCGTAGCGTTGAAGGCGAATCCTCCGTCGGGGGGGATGGCGAGCGACGTCGTCGTGAGCGACGCTGAGGAGGCGGCGGGCGCGA
>CAYWCB010000035.1:0-13611 GCA_964456615.1 uncultured Eubacteriales bacterium
GTACACGTGCGTGATCTCGCACCGCTCGGGCGAGACCGAGGACACGACGATCGCGGACGTTTCGGTGGCCGTGAACGCGGGGCAGATCAAGACCGGGGCACCGGCGCGCAGCGACCGGGTGGCGAAGTACAACAGGCTGCTCAGGATCGAGGAGGAGCTCTCTGATGCAGGCGTCTTTCCGGGAATGGGCGCCTTCCATCAACTCGGGTAGGCGAGACGCGGACTTCCCAGACGTATCGGCACGCGCGGGCCACGAGGCGCGTGAGGAGGCGGTTCGGAGGAGCGCATGAACGGGTCAGGCAAGACTCCGTGGGCGCCACTCGACCGGTTCGGGGTACCGCTGGAGTCCGCGCTGGAGCACCGCGAGCGACTCGCGAACATCTCGGACATCAAGTTCGGGGAGGAGCGCGTCTTCCCGGAACTCGTCGATGCCCTGCTCGAAGAGGTCCCTGAGGGTGTGAACCTCCTGGAGGTAGGCTCGGCGAGCGGGCTGCTCACGCGTCCCCTGCTGGGCAAGGCCGGCTACCTCACCGCCCTCGAGCCTTCGGCCGGCATGCTTCGCCGGCTTCTGGAGACCGACATAGCGGAGTCCGACCGCCTCAGCGTCATACAGGGCATGGTCGAGGACCTGCGGCACGAGACGCTCTACGAGGTCGCCGTCGTGACGTTCACGCCGCGGCGCGGGACCGGTCTCGTGCGTCTCCTCCTCGAGCTCGCCACGCGAGTGGTCGACCGCGTGGTGATGCTCCTCGAGGTGGAAAGCACGCTGGATTGGGCCTACGTCGCTCGTGCGGCTGCCATCCAGGGATTCGACGTGCGACTGCACATCGTCTCCTCGAAGCCGGACGCATCCGGTCACCGCAAACGGGCAGCGGTGTTCGTGGCGGACGTAGCCAACTGGGAGCCGGCATTCGCACCCGAGGAGGCGTGGACCGTCGCCGACGCCCGCGCGGTCAACGTCCCGTATCCGGCGCCGCGCGGGACAGCGACCCGGATCGTCCGCTTCTTCCTGGCCGGTGGCGACCGCGCCCTGCGCGTGCAGACCGATCCGCGCGGGACGGACCGGCTCTACGGCAACCTGCGCACGGCGACCCACCGACTGGGCAGGGACGAGATCACCGTTCGCAGCCACGCCGGGGTGATCTACCTCGTGCGCTTGCCCAAGGCTGAAGAGCCGCTGCAGCCTCTCGAGTAGGCACGGGCGGAGCGGGCCGGTCCCTGTGCTATCATCCGAGGCGGCGCTACGGCGTCGGCTCGTCGCTGGCCTTCTCACAGGACCACACTCGATGACATCGAGAACCACGCAGCATGGGGCTCCAGCGAAACGTCGGTCGACCTCCCGGGGAGGCTCGAGCCGGTCGTCTTCCCCTCGCTCCCGCTCGAAGGACGCGCGTTCGCGTACCCGCGGAGCTTCCGCGCGCCGCCCTCCCAGAGGGCGCACACAGAAGACGCGGCCGTCTCCGAGGGGTCCCGGCCCGACGCGCCGCCGACGTTCCGCTCTTGCACCCCTCTACGACCGGCTGGCTGCCCTCTCCCGTCCGGTGCTCGCACTCGTCGTGCTGACCGCGGTCGGGTTCACCATCTGGTCGTTCTACCCGGTCCTGAGGGTGCAGTACCGGGAGGAGCGCGAGTACGCCCGTCTCAAAGCCGAATACGAGAGTGTCCAAGCGCGCAATGCTCGGCTGCAGAAGCAGGTCGCGCACTTGCAGACGATGGAGGGCGTGGAGGACGAGGCTCGTGAGGACGGGCTGGTCCTGCCCGGGGAGCATCCGATCGTCGTCACCGACTCGAGCCAGCCGCCAACGCAGACCATGGCGCAGAAGGACTTCCGGGTCGAGCCGGAAGAGCACGTCGAGGCGCCGAGCGGCCCGTGGACACCGGTTCTGGACCTCATATTCGGGGTGCGGCAGTAGCGATGGCTGACTCCGGTGCGCCGGCTGCCGATGCGGAAGCCGGGCTCGTCGCACGGCAGCTCGGACGGATCCCTCGCGACCCGTGGCGTGTCGTGGTCCGCTGTCAGTGGGGACGGCCGAGCGTGATCGCCTCGCCGTCCCGGCTCGCCGACGGCACGCCGTTCCCGACGTTGTACTGGCTCACATGCCCGTGGCTTGTCGAGTCGGTCGGCGCGCTCGAGTCCGAGGGCGTGCTCGGCGCGTGGACCGCCCGCGCCGCGTCGGACCCCGCTCTCGCGGCCGACCTTGGTGCGACCCATGCCGCTCTGCGAGAGCGCCGAGCCGGGGAATCCGGCGGCGTCGACGTGTGCGCGGGCATCGGCGTGGCGGGGCAGCGGGACGCCTCGCGGGTGAAATGCCTGCATGCGCACGTGGCGCTCACGCTCGCCGGGATCGAGGACCCGGTCGGACAGGAGACACTCGAGCTCCTCGGGTGCGCGTGCGAGGACGATGCGTGCGCGGCGATCGCGTGCGCGGCGAGGTCGGCGGCATCGGGCGCGACCTCGCCGGGCGACCCCGCCGGTGGCGGAGTCGGATAGGCGATCCGCGTGCGCATCGCGGCCATCGACATCGGAACGGTGACCACGCGGCTGCTCGTCGCGGACGTCACCGACGAGGCCATCCGAGAGGTCGAGCGCTCCACCGACATCACGCACCTGGGTGAGGGCTTGACCGCGACGGGGCGTCTCGGCGATGCGGAGATGCGGCGGGTCGCCGAGGTGGTCGCGCGCTACGCGTCCCGCATCGACGCGCTGGGCGTGGAGCAGACCACCGCGTATGCCACGTCTGCTTCCCGCGACGCCGAGAACGCCGATGAGTTCTTCGCGCTGCTGGCCAGGAGCGGTGTGAGACCGGAGATCGTGACCGGCTCGACCGAGGCGCGGCTCGCGTTCGCGGGCGCCACGTACGAGCTCGACGGCCAGGGCGTACTCGTTGCCGACCTGGGAGGTGGCTCGACGGAGCTCGTGCTCGGCGACGTGACTGTTGAAGACGGCGAACGTATCAGAGACATCGAGGCGTCGCGTTCGATCGACGTGGGCTCGAAACGAGTGACCGAGCTCTTCCTTGCGAGCGACCCGCCTACGGCGCTCGAGCTCGAGGAGGCACGCGCGTTCGTTGCGAAGGAGCTGCGGCCATACTTCGACGGGCTGCGGACGCGGCCGCGACAGGCCGTCTCCCTCGCGGGAACGGCGACGACCCTCTCGGCGATCAAGCAGGAGATGGCGGAGTACGACCCCGGGCTCGTGCACGGTTCGCGCCTGACAGGCTCGGACCTTTCCGACATGCTCGAGATGCTCGCGGCGCTGCCGCTCGAGAGGCGAAGGCACGTCGTCGGGCTCGATCCCGGCCGCGCGCCCGTGATCGTCGCGGGCACGCTCATCCTCGAGACGGTCGTCGGGCTCGCCGGTCTGGATTCGACGCTCGTGAGCGAGCACGACATACTCTATGGAATACTGCTCGAGACGTACGCCCGGGGCGCGGGCTAGGCGAGAGTGTTGGCGTGCTCGCGGAACCGCCGGCCGCGGCGCAGCATCGGGCGGGACTGTCGGCGGTGTATCCGAATTGGCACAGGAGGGGGCCTTAAAAGCCCCTGGCCGAAAGGCCTTGTGGGTTCGAATCCCACCACCGCTACCAGCAGGCAACCGAGCCGGGTGACCGCTGTGCGCCCGGCGCGACGAGCGTCGCGGTGCTAGTCGGCCGCGCGAGGAGCAGACGCATGAGCGAGCGCATCAGGCTCACCCAGCTGTCGACGAAGTCGGGTTGAGCCGCCAAGTGGGGTCCGGCGGACCTTCAGGCGGTACTCGACAAGATAGCGCCGGGGACCTCGGCGGAGCTCATGGTCGGCTTCGAGACGAGCGACGACGCCGCGGTGTACCGGATGAGCGACGAGATGGCGGCGCTTCTGACCGTCGACTTCTTCACACCCATCGTCGACGACCCCTACGACTTCGGCCGCATCACCGCGGCGAACGCGCTCTCGGATATCTACGCGATGGGAGGCCGCCCGCTCGTGGCGATGAACCTGCTCGCGTTTCCGTGCCAGATGGGCGTCGAGGTCGTAGGCGAGGTCGTCCGCGGTGGGGCGGAGAAGGTCGCCGAAGCCGGCGCGGTGATCGTCGGCGGGCACACCATCGACGACGCCGAGCCGAAGTACGGGCTCGCCGTCATCGGCGACGTGCATCCCGAGCGGGTCGTGCGCAACGTCGGCGCGCGCGCCGGGGACGCGCTCTACCTCACCAAGCCGCTCGGAACCGGGATCATCGGCACCGCCCTGAAGAACGAACTTGAGACTGAGGACACGGCGCGCGCCGCGATCGAGTCCATGGCAGCGCTGAACCGCAGTGCCGCCGAGGCCATGACCGAGGTGGGCGTGAGGGCCGCGACCGACGTGACGGGCTTCGGCCTTCTCGGGCACCTGCACGAGATGCTCGCGCCCAGCGGCGTGGCGGCCGAGCTGGACCTCAGCGCTCTTCCGCTGCTGGAGCGCGTCCTCGACTACGCGGCCGCCGAGGTGGTGCCGGGCAGGACGGCCGACGTCATCGACTTCGCCGAGCCGTTCACCGCGTGGGAAAGCACCCGCTTCGATCGCGAGGTGTGGATGCGCGTGCTCTGCGATCCGCAGACGAGCGGCGGGCTTCTGATGAGCGTTCTCGAGGAGTCCGCCGAGGAGATGCGAGTCGCGCTCGAGGTGCGGGGAGTGCTCGCAGGGCGCGTCGGGCGGGTCACCGAGGGAGAACCGGGCGCGATCACGGTGCGGTAGGGCCGAGAGCTTTCGCGGATCGCGGTAGATGGCGCTGGAGCCGCCGCACTAGATGTCGCCGAGCCAGATGGCGCGCGTTCCCAGGCCGCACCCCTCTCGCGCCACTCGGAGCTGCTCTCTATCCGCGGTGACCAGCCCACAGCTCTGAGCGATCGCGAGTGCGATGTACTCGGCGTCGTAGGGAGACAGGTCGTGCTCCAGACCGAGCCTGAGAGCGTGCGTGTTCTGTTCGGGGATGGAGAGGAACGTCAGCGGCCAGAAGTCGAGCTTCGCTAGACGCTCGAGTGCTGCCTCGCGACTGAGGTCGGTACGTCGTGCCGCCACCCAGAGGGCGCTCGCGGCCTCCATCCTCGCGGTGGCAGTCGACAGCAGCCTCAGGTCCGATTCCAGTACGGCTTCGGCTTGAGTGGTGAATGGCTGGTCTGCGAGCGCGTTCACGATCACGCTGGCGTCGACTACCAGGTCATTCACGCCAGGCGTCCCGGTGTCTGCGGATGATCGCCGTGAGGTCGGGATACTCGCGCCCCCTGTCCTCCTCGCGCCAGCGCTCGAAAGTGGCGCGGAGTTCCTCCCTCGTCATTGCACCTGCGGACGTGCGCAGTATCGCCTGGATCTCGGCCTGCAGCGAACGGCCGGCGAGGGCGGCTCGGGACTTGAGTCTCCGCATCGTTTCGTCGTCCAGATCTCGTATGAGGAAGTCAGTCACGGTTCTCTCCGATCGCGATGATACCGAAATGATATCACCCCGATCATGGCCTAACGAGAGTAGCCGGGCGCTCCAACCGCGCTCTGACCGGAATCCGACCCTGGCGGGGCTGCGGGCACGCTTTGACGCTCGACGCCGCGGGCTGCTACGCTTGCCCGCGTCCGAAGGGGAGTAGCGATCCCGGCTGCGCGCGCCCATCGTGCACGCGACCATCGGGGCGCGACGTACCGGGAGGCCGTATCGACATGCTGGGCCGAAAGGCCCCGGTGCGGCCGGTCAGGCACCACCTCCACGCGAGACCTTCGGCGGATGTAGCAGGCGCTCTTTGACGGGCGCTCGTCCGCCGAGGTCTCGTTCGTATCTCGGGGGACAGAGTGGAGGTGTCGGATGGCCTACGTCTTCCTGGTCGCGACGGTGCTCATCATGGTCGGCGAGCTCGCCGACAGGTCACAGCTGCTCGCGCTCGTGCTCGCGACGCGCTACAAGGCCTGGCAGGTGCTTGCCGGCATCTTCGTCGCGACGTTCGTCGTGCACTTCTTCACGACGCTCGTGGGCCAGTGGATCGGTGCGTCGATCCCGGGCGACGTCCTGCCGTGGATCTCCGGCGTGCTCTTCGTCGGCTTTGGCGTGTGGACGCTGCTCGGCGACCGTATCGAGGAGTCCGAGGCCGAGCGCGGGACACGGCGCTTCGGCCCGGTGCTCGCTACCGCCGTCGCGTTCTTCTTCGCCGAGCTGGGCGACAAGACGCAGATCATGACGCTCACGATCGCCGCAGACCCCGGGAACGCGCTCATCGTCTATCTCAAGCAGGCAGGCCCTACGGTCAACGCGTGGATCCGGACGCTCGGCACGCCCGGCACGGCCAGTGCGGCGCAGCAGTTCTGGGCGGTGACGCTCGGGTCGACGATCGGCATGGTGCTCGCCGACGCTATCGCGATCCTCGTCGGGCGCCTGCTCGGACGCAACATGCCCGAACTTCTGCTGCGGCGCGTCTCGGGTGGTGCGTTCATCCTCTTCGGAGTGCTGACGATCGCGTCGACGTTCGTGGGGTGACGCGCCTGGAGACGATGCGCCCGGCCCCGGTGGCGGAGCCGGGCGTCCTCCGCGGTCGTGCGTGCGCCTCGGCGGTCTAGCGCCCCGCCCCCGGACCCTGGTACTGCGCGCTGCCGAATCCGAGGACCAGGTAGAAGATCTCCGGCAGGAACATCAGACCGAGCGCCCAGAGCACGTCCTTGCCGAAGGACTTCGCCAGATCCAGGGACACGATGACCCAGATCACGATGTTGACGAACGGGATCAGCATGAGCAGGATCCACCACCCGGGGCGGCCGACGATCTCGAGCAGCACCCAGACGTTGTAGATGGGGATGATAGCCGCCCAGCCGGGCTTCCCCGCTTTCTCGTAGAACTTCCACATGCCCACGATCATCAGGACGAGGAAGGCGAGGTAGACAAAGAAGCACGTGGTACCCAAGAACACGTCGAAGAAGCCACCCGTATCCAATGCGGTCGTCTCCACGGCGTCCGCTCTCCGTCGGCGGCATCCACGCCGCCGACACGATCTCGGTCGCGGCTACGCGACGCCTACCTCTCAAGTCTAGCGGTTCGAGCCAGCGTTGCCTGTCGTGGTCGTTGCCCGCCGGCCCACAGGGGGTGCAGGGGACTCCCAGACTATCAGCGCGGTTGATGTGTCACATAGGTCTCACTTATGCTATGCGTCACCCGGTTCCCGTCTTCGGAGGCATGGCATGACCGAGACAGCAGCGCCTGACTATCGGCAGATGTGGGCCGACCTCGGCCTCGACCTCGAGATGCACGACGTGCTGCTCGAAGCCGTCGGGCAGCTCTTCGGCGATGTGTATCTCACGCAGAACAACCGCCCGAAGGGCCTGGACTACCTCAACTTCGTCATGAGCGAGGTCCATGGTCTGCGCATCAAGGAACTCGACGACTTCCGCAAGTCCGGCGGCAAGGTCGTCGGGACGTACTGCCTGTACGTGCCCGAGGAGATCGTGCGCGCGGCCGGAGCGTGCTGCGTGGGCATCTGCGCCGGCGCAGAGTGGGCCTACGACAAGGTAGAGCGGTACCTGCCGCGCAACACCTGCGCGCTCATCAAGTCGATGATGGGGTTCAAGCTCGGCGAGGTGTGCCCGTACCTGGAGGAGGCCGACCTGCTCGTCGGCGAAACGACGTGCGACGGCAAGAAGAAGGCGTACGAGCTCATGGGCGAGCTCCACAACATGTACGTCATGGAGCTCCCGCAGATGAAGCGGGACAAGGACTTCGCGTTCTGGCGCTCCGAGATCGTGGACTTCATGCACAAGGTCGAGGAGCTCACCGGCAAGAAGGTAACCGCCGAGGCGCTTCGCGCATCCATCAAGGAAGTCAACGGCAAGCGCCGGGCCCTCCAGCGCATCGCCACGGCGCGAGCCGCCGATCCGGCGCCGATCAGCGGCAAGGATGCGCTGCTCGCGACCCAGGTCGCCTTCTACGATGACGTGCCGCGTTTCACGCAGTCGATGAACGCGCTCGCCGACGAGCTCGAGCAGCGCGTCGCGAGCAGCGAAGGCGTCGCGCCGAAGGGCGCCAAGCGCGTGCTCATCACCGGCACGCCGATGGCGCTTCCCAACTGGAAGCTCCACGACATCGTCGAGACGTCGGGTGCGGTCGTCGTCGGCGAGGAGATGTGCACCGGCTCGCGCTACTACCAGGACCTCGTGAACGAAGAGGCGTCGACGCTCGACGAGATGATCGACGACATCGCCGAGAAGTACCTCGACATCAACTGCGCGTGCTTCACACCCAACGCCGGACGCATCGACGACGTGCTCCGCATGGCCCGGGAGCTCGGGGCCGACGGTGTCATCGACTACACCCTCAACTTCTGCGGCACGTACCAGATCGAAGCCACGAGCGTCGAGAAGGCCGTCAAGGAAGCCGGCTTGCCGGTGCTGAAGATCGAGACGGACTACTCGATGGAAGACGTCGGCCAGCTGCGGACACGGGTGGAAGCGTTCCTGGAGATGCTGTAGGCACGCCGATGGCCGCGTCGCGCGAATCGGCCCTGAGCGTCCGCCACGACAAGGAGGAACCGTGATCGTCCTCGGACTCGACATCGGCTCGCGAACCGTCGACGCTGTCTGGCTCGAGGGCGGGCGCGTCGTCGATCACGCGATCGCCGACACGGGTTTCGATCCCCTTGCTGTCTCGGAAGCGCTGCTCGCACGTGATTCGTATGACGCCCTCGTCGCGACCGGCTACGGCCGGCATATCGCGCGCGATGCCTTCGGCGCACAGACCGTCACCGAGATCACCGCGTACGCGCGCGGGGCCTCGCATCTGCACCCGGAAGCGGCCAGCGTGCTCGACATCGGCGGGCAGGACACCAAGGTCATCGCGCTCGGGCCGCAAGCCGCCGCCGTCGACTTCGAGATGAACGACAAGTGCGCGGCGGGTACGGGGAAGTTCCTGGAGGTCATGGCGCGGGCACTCGGGTTCACACTCGAGGAGATGGCGACAGCGGCGCTGCTGGCCGAGGACGGCGTGGCGATCTCGTCGATGTGCACCGTCTTCGCCGAGAGCGAGGTCACCGGCCTGGTCCACCGGGGGGTGGACCGCAGTCGGATTGCGCGGGGCCTGCACGAGTCGATCGCGAGGCGCACGAGTTCTGCGCTCGGCCGCGTGCAGGCGACGGGCCCGATGGTCTTCGCGGGCGGGGTGGCGAACAACGCGGCGATGGTCGAGCTCGTCCGTGTCGGCTTCGCGGGAGACGTGATCGTTCCCGAGAACGCGCAGACGGTCGGAGCGTTGGGCGCGGCGCTCAGCGCGAACGGCACGCGCGCGGAGCGCGCCTGAGGGTGGAGAGTCCATGCCGAACATGCTGCCCATGATGAAGGGCTTCATCCGGGACTACCGGGTGTACCGCAAGACACTCGAACAGCAGGACGCTTGGATCCGCAAGCATGCGGCGAAGATGGGCTGGTCCGTCAACCCGCGATGGATGGTCTACACGAACCTGCGGCTGTGGCTTTCGGACTGCGAGGCCATGTACGGCCGGTGCTACTGTCCCTGCTTCGAGCCGACCGGCGACGAACAGCTCGACAGGCAGCTCGTGTGCCCGTGCTCGTTCGCGCAAGAGGAGATCGAACGCGCTGGGTGGTGCCATTGCACGCTCTTCGGCAGGGCGGATTTGACCGCCGGGGACTACAAGCGTGCCGAGGCGTGCCTCATGGCCGAGTATCGCGACGTTCCCCTGAGATGGACCGACGGCGTCCTCGACACGCGCGGTCACCTCATGGATGGCCTGCGCGGTCTGCCCATCCCTGACGCGATCCATCAGGTGAAGCGGGCGTTGAACGCGAAGGGGACTCCGCTGAGGGCGATCGTCGTGACCCGCGCTGAGTCACAGCATCTCGAGCGTCTGGCCGAGATGCGCGACCTGGCCTTTCGTTCGGACGTCGGCCCCGACGGGAGCATCAGCGTCGCTCTCGGGTAGCCAGACGGATGGCCTCAGGCGCCGGGCGCCGGGCGCCGGGTGAGTGCGGCGGCGACCGGTGCCCCCCGGTGCGCGAGGCCCTCAGACGTCCTCGATCTCGTCCTGCGCCGCGACAACCAAGCCGTGCTTCGCGAGTTCCGAGAGGGCCTCATGTCGCTGGTCCGGAGGCAGCCGCAGTGCGATACCGCAGAGGCTGCCGCGGGAGCGCGGGAGCGGCATCACCCTCACCGTGAAGCCAGCGTCGAGCAGCACGTCTTCGGCTGCAAGCGATTCGTGCGTGCTGCCGAAAGCGAACACCACGAACGGGCGCAGCCCGCGCCCGTGGGGAGCGGTGTCGTCTGCCCGAACGGATGACATGCGGCTATCATATCAACTGCATCAAGGCAGTTTATGCGGCGGCAACGATCGGAAGAAGACGGAGGGAACCTCGATGGCCAAGCGCGTGCTCATACTCACCGACCGTATCGGACGGGACGATGACGACCTCGGCCGCGTCCTTATGAAGAACTTTCTCTACTCGCTCGCGCGCAATCCCGAGAGGCCGTCGGCGGTCATGCTCATGAACCGGGGCGTGCATCTCGCGTGCGAGGGATCGGACTCCCTCGACGACCTGCGAATGCTGGAGGATGGCGGCATCGCGGTGAAGGCGTGCGGCACGTGTCTCGACTACTTCGAGCTCAAGGAGTCGCTCGTCGTGGGCGAGGTCGGGACGATGCCGGCTTCGGTCGAAGCGATGCTCGGCGGGGACGAGATCGTGACGATCGCATGAGGGCGTTTTGCCAGCGTACCTGTCGCAGGGGCTATGCTGTCGCATGAAGAGGGTGCGACCGATGTCGCTTGGCGAGGAAGGAGACGTGCACGCCATGAGGGCGTCCGCGTTCGTTTGGACGCTGCTCGCGGCCGTCTGTGCCGCTCCTCTCTTGGCGTCGATCGTCGTGTTCTACGAGGGGGCGCGCTTCGTCATGAGCGAGGGCGGCTTCGTGGCGAGCGGCGGGCCGTACGTGATCGCGCATCCCGCGCCCGGGTGGATCTGGATAATGCCGGTCTCCATCATGGCCGGCCTCCTCCTTCTCGGAGTGCACACGATGGCCGCGCGCCGAGCGAACGGATTCCGTTTGCTCGGCTTCATGTGGGTGGCGCTCTTCGGCTCGCTCGGCTGGGCGTTCTTGGACTTCGGCTTCAACCACCTCGAGGACGGCCTCGTCTGGGGTTGGATCGTCTGCGGCGTCGCCTTCTGGCTCATGGCGCTCCCGGTTGTGATCGTGTGGCTCGGCGCACTCATGCCGGGCGTTCGCGAGAGGCTGCTCTCGCGATTGCCGGCTCCGCCGTCGCCGAGGGAGCGCTCTCCATGGAACGTGTCGTACCTGATGGCGCACCTGGTCGCGCTGCCGCTCGGCGTCTACCTCGGCGCGCTGTTTTTCGGCGCCGTCAGCGGCTAGCATCCGCGGCAAGCGGTTTCGTGCCGAGTGCGACCGCCGACACGGCGGGTGCCCGCCGGCGCGGAATCAACCCGGAAGACCAGAGGACCCCTCCCGGCTGCGCGTGGGGCGCCTAGGCCAGAAGGGGTCCGGGGATCGGCTGTGTGGGGGCAGCCTCTGAGTGGGCTATGCAGTAGCGGCGGCCGGCCGCAAGACAGCTGCGCTCGAGTGCGCGAACTCGAGCTCGATCTCCGGCGCGAACCCGTGGTCCTCGACCACGCCGTCGCGCATCCGGATGGTGCGGTCGCACGCCTCGGCAACCTCGGGGTTGTGCGTGACGAGCACGAACGTCGTCCCGGTCGAGCGGTTGACCTCGCGCATGACGCCCATGATCTCCTCGGAGGTCGCGGTGTCGAGGTCGCCCGTCGGCTCGTCGCCGAGCACGATGGTCGGGTTGTTGATGAGCGAGCGGGCGATAGCGACGCGCTGCTGCTGTCCGCCCGAGAGCTCGCTCGGCAGGTGGCCCTTGCGGTCGGCAAGCCCGACGAGGTCGAGCAGCTCCTCGGCGCGCTTCACGGCGTCGCGGCGGGGCGTGCCGGCGTACTCGGCGGCCAGCGCGACGTTGTCGATCGCCGAAAGAGTCGGGATCAGGTTGAAGCCCTGGAAGATGAAGCCGATCTCCTTGGAGCGGATCTTCGTGAGCTCCTTGCCCTTCAGTCCGTCGACGCGGCGGCCGTTGACGCTGATCTCGCCGGCGTCGGGGGTGTCGAGGCAGCCGAGGATGTGCATGAGCGTCGACTTGCCCGAGCCCATCTCGCCGCTCAGGATCTCGAGCGAGGCGCCGCGCAGGGCGTTGACGTGGTTGTTCTTGCCGAGCTGGTAGCGCTTCTTGGCGGTCGTGATCTCGATGACGGGGGTCATGATTCCTCCTGAGGTCTTGGTCGCGGCGCCGGTCGTGGCGGTCGCGGCAGTGATTGTCGCGGTAGTGGTCGTCTGGACGGCGGTCAGGGTGGTGCTGGTGGTCGCCGTCGTGGCGCTCCGGCGGAAGGCTCTCCGTCCGCGCTCGCTGCGGCCCGTGGTGGCCATCCGGGGCACGCCGGGCATGCAGTCGGATGCGCCTGTGGTGGTGCAGCGGTGCCGGTCCATCGTGAGGACGAGTGCCCTGGTGCTCTCGAGGCTCATCGTTCTGCTCCTTCGGTGCCGAGGTGGATTCTCGGTACGGGGTCGTCGGGGTCGGATCGATCGCCGTCGGGTGCGCTACTCGAACCGAAGCGCGCGGACGGGGTCGAGACGGGCGGCATGCCAGGCCGGGTAGATCCCGGAGAAGGCGCCGAGTACGAGTGCGAAGGCGAGCGATCCAGCTGCGAGTCGGGCGGTCACGAGGAACAAGTGCGTGCTCGATGCCTCGCCGGCCATGTTCAGCGCCTGCGCGATGAGCCAACCGAGACCCAGCCCCACGAGCCCGCCCACGAGCCCGATGAACGCGGACTCGGCGACGAACTGACGCATAATCGCGCCGTGGCTCGCGCCGATCGCCTTGCGGATGCCAATCTCCTTGGTGCGCTCGGCGACCGACATCGTCATGGTGTTGATGACCGACAGGCCACCGACCAGGAGCGAGATCAGCGCGATGCCGAAGATGATCGAGTTGAAGATCTTCATCGCGTCGACGACCTGCTTCTTGAAGGCGCTCGGGCCGGACGCCTTGATGCCGTCCACTGATGCGTTGAGCGTCTTCGCGAGCGACTCGGGATTCACGCCTGGCTTCGGGTACACCGTGATGCCGGTGCAGAGCTTCGTGATGTCGACGTTGTTGCGAACGGCCTCGGGCAGGTCCTGCACGTAGAGCTCCTGCGCGTCGGCGAGGCTCATGGCGACAGCCATGTCGGGGGCGGTGAGCGTCTTGTCCATGATGCCGACGACCTTGAACTTCTTGCCGCGCACGGTGATGCTCTTGCCGACTTCGGCGTCGAGCTTCTTCACCAGGTCTGCGCCGACCACGGCCACGCCGCGCTCGAAGGGCCGAATGTCGCGACCCTCGGAGAACGTGACCTTGAACGACTCCCAGCGGCGGCCGCGGCCATCGTCAGCGGTGATCATCGGTGGCGTACCCAGCGACATCGCCGAGCCGTCTTTGTCGATGAGCATCCCGATTCCTGCCGAAGCGACGCGAACGCCACTCACGCGCTCGATGTCGTCGATCCTGTCGGTCGACATCGGGCCGCCGAACATGTTGCCGACGCTCGCATCGGCCACGGTGACCTTGTCGCCGCAGTAGC
>CAYWCB010000036.1:0-13292 GCA_964456615.1 uncultured Eubacteriales bacterium
CGCTTCATGGCGTGTGGCATCGGGGCGTGCCTTTCGTGCGTGTGCGCGA
Source organism: uncultured Eubacteriales bacterium (assembly GCA_964456615.1). Taxonomy (GTDB): domain Bacteria; phylum Actinomycetota; class Coriobacteriia; order Anaerosomatales; family CAVRZR01; genus CAVRZR01. The sequence continues at coordinate 50 of CAYWCB010000036.1, forward strand.
CGAAGCGCGGACGTCTGCGAGCATGCGTCGACGGTCCCGTGTTCGATGCGGCAGAGGTACTCTGGGACGAGCGCGAAACCCCGCCGAGGCACTGAGATGACAGCTTCGGTCGACATGCGGGTACGTATCGGCGCCCTCGAGCTGCGATCGCCCGTCCTCGCGGCCTCCGGGACGTTCGCGTCGGGCCGAGAGTACGCCGACTTCGTCGATCTGGAGCGGCTCGGTGCGCTCGTGACCAAGGGGGTCTCCCTCGAGCCGTGGGAGGGTAATCCGGCCCCGCGCATCGCCGAGACACCGTCGGGAATGCTCAATTCGATCGGGCTGCAGAACCCGGGCGTCGAAGCGTTCGTCGAACACGACCTGCAGTGGCTCTCGTCGGTCGACGTTCCCGTGATCGTGAACGTGTCCGGGCACACCGTCGCCGAGTACGCCCGCGTCCTTCGTCGCCTCGACTCCGAGGCGCGCGTCGACGGCTTCGAGATCAACATCTCGTGTCCGAACGTCGACGGCGGTGGCATGGCGTTCGGCACGGACTGCGCGACGGCGGCCGAGGTGACGCGCGAGTGCAGACGGGCGAGCGCGAAGCCCCTCGTTGTGAAGCTCTCGCCGAACGTCACCGACATCGTGCCGATCGCGCGCGCGGTCGCCGACGAGGGGGCGGACGCGGTCTCGCTCATCAACACGATCCTGGGCATGGCCGTAGACGTGCGCACGTTCCGCCCGAAGCTCGCCCGGGTGGTCGGCGGCCTGTCCGGTCCGGCCATCAAGCCGGTGGCGCTGAGGATGGTGTGGCAGGTCGCGACGGCGCTCGATGTCCCCGTGGTCGGGATGGGCGGCATCATGACCGCCGAGGACGCGATCGAGTTCCTGCTTGTCGGGGCGAGGGCGGTGGCCGTCGGCACGGCCAACTTCGTCGATCCCACCGCGACGATGCGCATCACCGATGGGATCGTCGAGTTCTGCAAGTCTCGCGGCGTTGAGCGCGTAAGCGATCTCGTGGGCGCGCTCGAGGCCTCGCCGCAGTCGACCGCGGAGGAAGGGTGTAGCGGGCGCGCCGCTCGTCCGGCGTCGAACGTGGGCGCGGAGGAGGCACATGCGTGATTCGCTCATAGTCGCGCTCGACACGGACGTCCATACGGCGCTCTCGCTGGCTCGCTCGCTCGCGGGAACCGTGAGCTGGGTGAAGGTCGGCATGACGCTCTACTACGCTGAGGGGCCGCTCATCGTGGCGCGAATGCGCGACCTCGGCCTGCGGGTCTTCGTCGACTTGAAGCTTCACGACATCCCGCACCAGGTAGAGGGAGCCGCCCGCGAGATCAGCCGCTCGGGAGCATCGATGCTCACAGTGCACGCGTCGGGCGGGGCGGACATGATGCGCGCAGCGCTCGAGGGCGCGTGCAGCGGTTCGGACGAGTGTGGCGCGGACATGCCCGACGTCATCGCTGTGACCGTGCTGACGAGCCTGGACGATGTGGCGCTCGCGACCGTCGGCGTTGGCGGTGGCGCGGCACCTCAGGTACTCAGGCTGGCCGAACTGGCGAAGGCCGCGGGACTCCAGGGCGTCGTGTGTTCGGCGCACGAGGCGCGCGCCATGCGCGAGATGCTCGGACCCGAGGCGCTGGTGGTGACCCCGGGCGTTCGGCCCGCAGGCACCGAGGCAGACGATCAGGCGCGCGTGGCCACTCCCCACGAGGCGATGGCGGCCGGCGCGTCTCACATCGTCATCGGACGCCCCATCACCGCTGCATCCGATCCGGCAGCTGCTGCCGCGGCCGTCCTGGCCGCGATGGGGGGAGCCTGATGAGCGGCAGAATGGGCGACCGGGAGGTGCTTGATGCTCTCCAGAGCACCGGCGCGGTGCTGGAGGGTCACTTCGTTCTCACGAGCGGCAGACACTCTGATCGCTACGTCCAGTGTGCGCGCGTTTTCGAAGACCCGGCGCTCACGACGCGCCTCGCCGAAGAGGTCACGCAGCGGATTCGCGAAAGAATCGGTGAACGGCCCTTCGACCTCGTAGCCGCGCCGGCGGTCGGTGGCATCATCTTCGGATTCGCGGTGGCGCAGGCCCTCGGGGTCAACTTCATATTCAGTGAGCGGGAGAACGACAGGATGACGTTCCGCAGGTCGTTCGGCGTCCCCGCAGGCGCGCGGGTCCTCGTCGTAGAAGACGTGGTCACGACGGGTGAGAGCGTTGCCGAAGTGGTCCGTCTCGTCGAAGGGGCCGAGGGTACCGTGCCGCTCGTCGTAAGCCTGATCGACCGGGGCGGGCCCAAGGCGTTCGACGTAGATCTTCTGCCTCTCCTTCAACTGAAGGTAGAGTCTTGGATGCCCGAGGAGTGTGGCCTGTGCGCATCCGGAATGCCGGTCACCTCGCCGGGAAGTCGCAGAATTTCCACATAGGTGTTGGCATCATCGCAGGTCAGGGGTAATATCACCCGCAGACTCCAGATTGGTGTGCAGAAGAGGGTGACGTGCAGAGCAGGATGCGAGCGTCCAGCGAGTAGACGGAGACGAGACGAGGAGGAACCATGCCACTGCCCAACCTATCGGATGCGGATCGCCAGGCCGCGCTGAAGAAGGCCGCCGAGGCCCGGCAGAAGCGCGCACAGCTCAGGGCGTCGATCAAGAGCGGCCAGACGTCCTTCGCGGACGTCATGAGGAGAGCCGACGATCCGATCGTCGCGCGAATGAAGGTATCCACCCTCCTCGAGAGCCTTCCGGGCTATGGCAAGGCCAAGGCCGCGAAGATCATGAGCGAGCTGGAGATCTCCGAGAGCCGCCGCGTTCAGGGGCTCGGGGCACGCCAGCGTGAGATGCTCATGAAGCGTCTCGGCTGACGCCGACAGTAGGACCACATCTGAGCCAGATGCCCGCGCGCACGGGAACCGGACGACTGTTCGTCATCTCCGGTCCGTCCGGCGCGGGAAAGGGGACCCTCGTCAAGCGGTTGCTTGCGAGGGTTCCTCGATTGTGGCTGTCGATCTCGGCGACCACACGAACGCCTCGACCGGGCGAAGTCGAGGGCGAGCACTACTTCTTCGTCGGCCCCGAACGCTTCGAAGAGCTCAAGTGGGCCGGTGGCCTGCTCGAGTGGGCCGAAGTGCACGGCAACCGCTACGGGACGCCGAGCGAGCCGGTGGAGTCAAAGCTAGCAGAGGGGGTGGACGTCGTTCTCGAGATCGATCCGCAGGGCGCGGCGCAGATCAAGCACGCGATGCCCTCGGCGGTGCTCGTGTTCGTCACCGCGCCTTCCATGGACGAGCTTCGGCGACGTCTCGAGGGCCGGGGAAGTGAGACGAAGGAGCAGGTCGAGAGGCGACTCGAGACCGCCGAGAACGAGCTGCTCGTTGCGGGTACCTACGATCATGTGGTACAAAACGACGACGTGCGCCGAGCCACGGACGAGCTCGTGAGCATCATCGAATCCGACGCCGCAAGAGGCGTCCACCCTAGGGAAGCGTAGTTCCATGGTCATCAAGCCCGAGATCGACGATCTTCTCTCGAAGGTCGACTCCAAGTACACGCTCTGCATCGTCTCGGCCCGTCGGGCCCGCCAGATCAACGACATGGTCCACGGCATGCGTGACCAGGCCCTGCTTTCGATGGCTGCCATGGCCACGAGCCAGGTGGCCCAGCTCACGAGCACCAAGCCGCTCACCCTTGCGCTCGAGGAGATCGCGGAAGGCGATGTGAGCTACGAGCGGGTCAAGGAAAGTTTCAAGTAAGCCGGCGCGCATGTTCGAGCGCGCCCTACTGATCCACTACCACGAGATCGGTCTCAAGGGGCGGAACCGGTCGGTCTTCGAGCGGCGCCTCAAGGACAACCTCGACGCCGTGCTGCGCGGTCTGCCCGTTGCCGAGGTGGAGCGCATCGCGAGCCGGCTCGTCGTGCCTGTTCTCGAGCCCGCGCCTGTCGGAGAAGTCGTCGATCGCGTGTTGCGCGTGCCGGGTATCAGCAGCGCTTCTCTCGCATTCAAGACCTCCCGTCTCGATCACGACATCGACAAGGCCGCACTTCTCGCACTCAAGGATGCCGAACCGTATCGGACGTTCCGGGTGGAGGCCCGCCGCTCCAACACCGACTACCCGCGTCCGAGCATGGACATCAACCGCGATGTCGGTCGGCACATTCTCGAGAACACGACCGGGAAGCAGGTGGACCTCTCGAACCCGGACGTGACCTGCCACATCGAGGTCGTGCAGGGGGACACGTACGTCTACACTCGCAAGCTTCGCGGCATTGGGGGGCTTCCGGTCGGCACGGCCGGCAAGATCGTGGCGCTGCTCTCGGCGGGCATCGACTCGCCTGTGGCCACGTGGAGGATGATCCGCAGGGGCGCGGTCGTCGTCGGCGTTCACTTCTCGGGCCGTCCCCAGACGAGCGATCTCTCGGAACGTCTCGTCTCTGAGATCGGCGGGGTGCTGGAGACCACGGGCGGGCTCGCGCGCATCTACCTCATGCCCTTCGGCGATCTCCAGAAGGAGATATCGCTTCACGCTCCGCCCGACCTGCGTGTGCTGCTCTATCGACGGCTCATGGTTCGCGTGGCAGAGGCGGTGGCAAGAGCCGAGCGCGCCAAGGCGCTCGTGACGGGGGAGTCGCTCGGGCAGGTCGCCTCGCAGACGCTCGACAACATCGCCGCTGTGGACGAGGCCGCCTCCCTGCCGGTCCTGCGCCCGCTCGTCGGCAACGACAAGTTGGAGATCATCGCCGAGGCCCGCAGCATCGGCACGTACGACCTCTCGACCCAGGAACACGACGATTGCTGCACGCTGTTCATGCCGCGAAGGCCCGAGACGCACGCGACCGTCGAGCAAGTGCGTTCTGGCGAGGCCGACCTCGATCTCGAACGCATGGTCGCGGATGCGGTGGGCGGCATCTCCTGGGTCGATTTCGCCTGCCCGTCGTACCGGCCTCCGCAGGCATGGCCGGCGATGAGCACGGTTCCCGGGCGCTCGGACCGGCGAGCACGCGGCGCCGCCCCCGAGAGCGAAGCCGCTGAACGAGCCCCGTGACCCGGCGCCTCCGCATCCTCGCGCTCGAACCCTACTACGACGGCTCCCACCGGGCGGTGCTCGACGGCCTCGTCTCGCGCGTCGATGCGGACTGGACGCTTCTCACGCTGCCGGCGCGCAAGTGGAAGTGGCGGATGCGCGGCGCGGCGATCACGATGGCGGCGGATGCTCGTGCCCGTCTCGAGCGAGGCGAGCGCTTCGACCTCGTCTTCGCGTCCACCTTCGTCAATCTCGCGGAGTTCCGCGGACTTGCGGGGAGCGGCATCGCCGCCGTGCCCGCCATCGTGTACTTCCACGAGAACCAGCTCGTCTATCCCAACAGACACACCGCCGAGTGGGATTTCCAGTTCCCGCTCACGAACATCACCAGCGCGCTCTCGGCCGAGTGCTGCGCGTTCAACACCGAGTGGAACATGCGGACGTTCCTCGGCGAGATTCCGGGCTTCCTCTCGCAGTTCCCGGACCATCAGCCGAAGGGTGTGGCCGAACAGATAGCCGCGAAGTCACTCGTCCTCCACCCACCGTTCGACCCGGCGCCTTTCGAGGAGGCGCTCGGCGACGCAGGCGCCTCGGGCGCGCCGCGCCGCGAACGCGTCCGGATCGTCTGGCCGCACCGCTGGGAACACGACAAGGACCCTGATGCGTTCTTTGCGGCGCTCAGCGCCCTTGCAGCCGAAGGGCTCGACTTCGAGGTGGCGGTGGCCGGACGCGCCTTCTCCGAGAAGCCCGAGGTTTTCGGGCGTGCGGCGGAGCTTCTCGGCGGCAGGCTCGTGCACTGCGAGGAGCCGACCTCGCGGCTTGACTACGCCCGACTCCTCGCAGGCTGCGACGTCGCGGTCTCGACCGCTCAGAACGAGTTCTTCGGTATCGCGATGGTCGAGTCCGCGTACGCGGGCTGCTTCCCGCTCGTCCCGGACCGGCTCGCGTACCCGGAGCTCTACCCGCCCGAGATGCGCTACCGGACGCGCGAGGAGTTGCTCTGGCGGTTGCGGGCGCTCATGGTCGAACGCCCTCATGCGGGGCAGGCGAGATCCATCGCCGAGGAGTTCACGTTCGAGCGACTGACGCCGGTCTTCGCAGACCTCTTTGGGAAGGTGGCCGCCAAGCGCTAGGCGCTCGCTCGCGGTATCCTTCGGTGGGTGCTGGCCCGACAGCATGCGGCGAGCGCCGACGAGCGATCATCGGCGCCGGGGAGGAGCGAACGTGGAGGAACTCGTCGGTGCATTCGAGGGTTTGGGGACTCCACTGCTGGTGGCGATTGTCGTGCTTGCGGTGGTGCAGTTCTCGCTCATGGTCGCCGCCCTCGTGAGTCTGATCCGCCGACCGGCAGCAGCCGTTCGCGGCCCCAAGTGGGTCTGGGCTCTCGTCGTGCTGTTCGTGAACCTCATCGGCCCGATTCTCTACTTCGCACTTGCGCGCGAACCTGAGCAGGTGGACGTCGGACCGTCAGCCGCGCCATCGCAGTTCACCGATGCCGGCTCGGTCGCGGACGTCTTGTACGGCGACTCACCCGACGGGGCGCAGCGGTGACCGCATCGGCTGTGACCTCGTCGGAGCGGGTGTCGAGCGAGCCCGTCGGTGCCGCGTCTGCTGGCGGGTCGTGTGCGCTCGAGTCGAGATCGCTCACCAAGCACTACGGAGACGTGCGCGCTCTCGACGGTGTGGACCTGGCAGTTCCTGAAGGGTCCATCTTCGGCTTCCTCGGACCGAATGGAGCCGGCAAGACCACCACGCTGCGGATCCTGACCGGACTCGCGCGCCCCACGAGCGGCTCTGCGAGCATTCTCGGGCACGACGTCTTGGCTTCGAGCGCCCGTTCAAGATCGCTCATCGGGTATCTGCCCGACGTGCCGGGCTTCTACAAGTGGATGACCGCCGAGGAGTTCCTGCGCTTCTCGGGAGGGCTGTTCGGCCTGGAGTCGCGCGTTGTCGCGGAGCGAACGGCCGCCCTTCTCGACATGGCGGGCCTGACCGGAGTCAGGACACGCATAGGCGGCTACTCGCGGGGCATGAAGCAGAGACTCGGCGTCGCACAGGCTCTCATCAATGCCCCGCGTCTGCTCATGCTCGACGAACCCACGAGCGCGCTCGACCCGATCGGGCGCAGGGACGTGCTCGACATGATCGCCTCGTTGCGAGGCCGTACCACCGTCTTCTTCTCCACGCACATCCTTGCCGATGTTGAGCGCGTCTGCGACACGGTCGCGGTACTCGACCGCGGGCGCGTGGTGGCGCAGGCGCCCATCGGCGACCTCAAGGACCGCTACTCGACGCACCGCCTCATCGTCGAGACCGATGGACCGGCAAACGTGCTCGCCGAAGCGCTCCGAGGGCTGGACTGGGTGACCGAACTGGACGTGACGAACGCGTTCGGGCTGTCGGTCGCCGTGTCCGACATAGACGCCGCACAACACGCCCTTCCCGCCATCATCGCCGAGCGCGGTTTGGGTCTCAGGCGCTTCGAGGGCGGGGAAGTGACGCTCGAGGACGTGTTCGTCGATTTCGTCGGGAGAGTACCGTCGAACGAGGGGCGGCCACAGTGAAGGGGTTCTCGCACTTCCTCGGCAAGGAGGCCTTGGAGATCGTCCGAACGTGGCGCATCTGGGTGCTCCCGGGCGTCTTGCTGTTCTTCGCCGTGAGCGGGCCGATCCTCGCAGAGCTGACGCCCGAGCTGGTGAAATCATTCAGCTCCTCCCAGCCTGGCGTGGTCATCAGGGATGCTGGTGACGTGGGGCCTGACCGCGGGCATCTTTGCGGAGGCGCCGGTCGTGCGGCTCGTCCAATCCACGGCCGTCTGGCTCGCGCTGGCGCTGATGATGCTCGCGGCAGTCGTGCTGTTCTCCTGTCGAATGTCCACGCTGGCGGCGCTCGCGGCCGGAGTCGCTCTCTTCGCGGTACTGGGGATCCTGACCCTCTGGGGTCCGGCCTTGCGCTACACTCCGGCGGGCCTGTTGGGTGCGCCGACACAGATTCTGGCGGGTGAGAGCGCCAGTCTCGCATCACCGCTCGTGACGACTGCCGCCGCGACACTCCTGCTCATCGCGGCTGCTACACGGGTATTTCGCAGGGTCGAGATCTAGGCGCACCCGGCGTAGGTCTTGGCGAGGTTGTCCAGATCGATGTGGTCCGCCTCGACGTCGCTCACGGCCGCGAACACCTCTTTGATCCTAGGATTCGTGGCGCGCTCGACGACCTGTGCGTAGAAGCGCGACGCTCGCTGCTCGCGCGCGAGCGACTCCTCGATGTTCGCGCACCAGTCGTCGGACGCTTCCGAGGGCTCGGCGATGTCCGCGGGCTTGGAAACGCGCGCCAGCTTGCAGAAGAGCGAACAGTGTTCGGCCTCGACACGCGCCAGACGCTTGTATGCCGAGGACAGCGTGTCGTTGTCTTTGTGGGCGGCCATGGCGAGATAGAAGCGCGTGTTGCTGCGCTCGAGTTCGATGGCCTCGAGGACGTCGGCGCGCTCGGTCTCGCTGAGCTCGACGTCGTTGATGTCTGCGGGATACTCCGGGCCGAGCACGATGAGCTCGGCATGCGCCCCGCAGAAGGGGCAGTTGCTCGGCTTCTCGAAGCCCAGGTGGGTCTCGCCGCAAACGCGGCAGCGGTACATCTTCATTCCGTGACCTCCTCGCGGTGCGTGTCGTCCTCTGCATCGGCGGACTTGCCCATTGCTGTGTTCGTGCCCTCTCGTACGCTCGAAGTCACGACCCGGGGGTCGTCGCCATGCGCACCAGCTCTCGAGCGAACGCGGTGGCTGCCTCGGGCCCGCTCGCCGTCACGACCCGCCCGTCCGTTTCGACCGGAGCGCCGGTCCACGTGGCTCCGTGGGCGGCAAGGTCGCTCTCCTCCGAGGAGAACGACGTGACGGTCACGCCGTTGAGAAGGCCCGCGTGGCCGAGTATGGAAGGTGCGATGCATATCGCTCCCACGACCTTGCCGGCGTCCAGCGCGTCACGCGCCAGCGCGTGAGCGACGGGATCGTCGAAGTAGACGTGCGCGCCTCCGCCCCCGACGAAGGCGACGATATCGTAGGGCGCAGGGTCGACGTCGCGGAGCGCCACTTCGGCATGCGCCTTCATGCCGAACCTGCCGGTGCAGGCACCCGCCTCGACGCTCGCGGTGGTGACGTCGTACCCGGCCCGCTCGAGGACCTGCTTCGGCTCACCGTACTCTTCGTCCCGGAACGTATCGGGTGCGATGACGAGTAGGGCTGCGGGCATGTGATCCACCCCCGAGAATCGTCCGGCCGTTCCAGCCGAGTATACCCACGTCGCGCTGGTGCGAGCGTCGACCTACGGCGCCCATGGGGGCAGCGCGTGAGGGATTCAGCGACGCGCATCCAGCGTCCCCTGCGCGTCGACCACGCATCCCGAGGCCGACGCAGCGCGTGGTCACTCCTCGGGGCCTGTGGTACTTTGTGTACAAGTTTGTACACAATCGCGGCGATACAGCCGCGATACGGCCGAAGAGCGAGGGGAGCTGCACATGGAGACCGTCGAGCTCATGCGCGACGGCATCACCGACCGGTTGGACATGTATCGCGAGCGCAGGGACGCGATGAAGGGCGCCGACCGGTACTTCTATCTCCAGGCGATAGCGGGGCGGACGAACCATCGCGTCACGCTCGCGGACGGGCGCGAGATGGTCATGCTCGCGTCCTACAGCTACCTCGGGCTCATCGGACACCCTCGTATCGAAGCCGCTGCCAAGCAGGCGATCGACGACTACGGTACCGGCGCGGGCGGCGTCCGTCTGCTGACCGGCACCATGGATCTTCACGAGCGGCTCGAAGCGCGCATCGCCGAGTTCACCAAGCGCGAGGACGCGTGCGTGTACTCGAGCGGCTACGTCACCAACATCGCGATCGCCACAGGCCTCACCGGGCCGGGCGACCTCATCCTGATGGACAAGCTCGACCATGCATCGATCGTCGACGGCGCGCTGCTCTCGGGTGCGAAGTGGAAGACCTACCGCCACAACGACATGGCGCACCTCGAGAAGCTCCTCTCCGAGGCGGCGGGGGAGTACAACACCGTGCTGGTCATCGCCGACTCCGTCTTTTCGATGGACGGCGATGTCATGGACTTGCCGACGACCCGCATGCTCTGCGACCGCTACGGTGCTCGGCTCATGGTCGACGAGGCTCACTCCATCGGATCGCTCGGTGCGACCGGCCACGGCATCGAAGAGCACTTCGACATGGTCGGTGCCATCGATCTGAAGATGGGGACGCTGTCGAAGTCCATTCCGTCCGTCGGCGGCTATCTGGCCGGCGAGCGAGACCTCGTCGACTACCAGCGCCACTTCTCGCGCCCCTTCATCTTCTCGGCGGCGCTTCCGCCCGCCCAGACCGCAGCAGCGCTCGAGGCGTTCGACGTCATCGAGGACGAGCCGTGGCGGGTGGAACAGCTGCACAAGGTGCAGAGTGCCTACGCCGAGGGCCTGAGGGCCCAGGGCTGGGACACGATGCAGGCCAGCACGTGCGTGGTGCCGGTGCTGGTCGGCGACGAGAACAAGACGATGGACCTCACCCGGATGCTTTTCGACCGCGGGGTCTTCGTCTGTCCTATCGTGCATCCGGCCGTACCGCGCGGCACGGACCGCTTGCGGACCTGTCTCATGGCCACGCACACTGATGAGGACATCGAGCTGGCTCTCGATGCATTCGAGCAAGCGGGCAGGGCGCTCGATCTGGTCTAGCTGCGCTCGCACGGCCACGAGGATCAGGCCGCATGTGCGCGCCGGTCGCGTAGAGGCTCTCCGCAGGCGGCAGTCGCGGCGCTAGCCGGACAACGCGTCCACGACCCCAGAGATGTCGCGCGGCTCGACCGCGCGCCTCCACCCTGGCTCGGCGCTCGCCGGCTCGCCGTCCTCGTAGCTCTGTGTGTCGCTCTCGCGATAGAAGACGCCGAGGGGTATCCGGCATTCCTCCGGTGTGCAGGTCAGTTCGTGGAACGAGGTGAGCGAGAGGTCGAACGCGGTGCTCCTGTCGGAGTCGTCCCAGTCGGTTTCGTCGAGCTTGTAGACGCGATCCCGGAACCACAGGAACGTGTTGAGCTTGTTCCACGTGACGCACGGCTGGAAGACGTCGACGAGCGCGAAGCCCCCGTGTCGCAGTGCTTCGACGTAGAGCGACGCGAGGTGTGGGATGTCTCCGGCGAATCCGCGCGCGACGAAGGTGGCTCCCTCGGCCAGCGCGAGCCCGATCGGGTTGATGGGCTCCTCGAGCACGCCCCTGGGCGTCGAGACGGTCTTCATGAGGTGGTCGGTGGTGGGCGACGCCTGACCGGTCGTGAGCCCGTAGATCTGATTGTTGTGCGCGATGCAGGTGACGTTCACGTTGCGGCGCACCGAGTGGACGAAGTGGCCGAGCCCGAGCCCGTAGCCGTCTCCATCGCCCATCTCCACGATGACCTTGAGATCAGGCCGGGTCAGCGAGATGCCCGTCGCGACGGGCAGCGTGCGCCCGTGGAGCGCATGGAAGCCCTGCACGTCGAGGAAGTCGGCGCCGTTGCCGTGGCATCCGATGCCCCATACGACGCTGAACTCGTGCTTCTCCCACCCGAGTTCGGCGAGCGCGCGTTTGAGCGCCTCCCACATCCCGAAGTTGCCGCATCCCGGACACCACGTGGGTTTGTTCGGCGTGAGGAAGTCCTTGACTTCAGGCATGTGTGGCCACCTCCTCGAGGGACGCACCCGATGGCAGCGCATCCACGTCCAGACCGAGCGTGCGCTTCACGTGCGCATAGATCTGCTCGGGCGAGAATGGCCGGCCGTCGTAGCGGCGGAGCCGGTCGTCTACGCTGCGCAGACACTCCTGGCGGATCAGCCCCTCGAGCTGGCCGGTGGCGTTCCCTTCGATGACGAGGGTGCGCTTGGCCGCTTCGACGAACGCCGAGACCTCTTCGGCGGGGAAAGGCCAGAGCGTGACGAGCTGCAGCATGTTCATGTCGACGTCTTCCGCGGCGAGCCAGGACATCGCCTCGAGCGCGGGCTGCTTCGTCGTGCCGAACACGATCAGCGAGAGCCGCGCTCTCTCGGGGCCGTGGCGCTTCGGCGGTGGGACGAGCGCACGGGCCTGTTCGAGCTTGCGGAGCCGCTTCTCGTGCTGAGCGATGCGGACCGACGCGGCCTCGCCCTGGGCCCCGAAGCCTCGCTCGTCGTGTTCGTAGGAGTTCACGACCTGCGTCGCGCCTAGCACGCCCGGGAGTGCGCGCACGGAGACGCCGTCGTCGGTGAGCTTGTAGCGGAGATATCGACCGGCATTCGGGCCGGCTTCGCCGAGAGCTTCCGGGTGCTCGGCGATGTTGCCATCGGCCACGAGTTTGCCGCGATCGATGCGCACGGCGTCGAGGTCGAACGGATCGACGGTCCGCCGGTTGTCCGAGAGGTATGAGTCGCCGAGGATGAGCACCGGGGTCTGCAAGACGTCGGTGAGGTTGAACGCCTGCCACGCGAGCTCGAAGGCCTCCGTGTGGTCCCCCGGCGCGAGCACGACGCGCGGGAACTCGCCTTGGGCCGCGTGGAGCACGAAACGCAGGTCGCTCTGCTCGGTCCACGTGGGCATGCCGGTGGCGGGCCCGGGCCGCGTGAACACGCCGACGACGACCGCCGACTCGCTCACGCCCGCGAGGCCGAACGCCTCGACCATGAGCGAGAAGCCGCCGCCGGATGTGGCGCACATCGATCGCGTTCCCGCGAACGCGCCGCCGACGACCATGTTCATCGCCGCGAGCTCGTCCTCGGTGTGCTTGACGACGACCCCTTGCGCCGCCGCGTGCTTCGCCATGAAGTGCAGGAGCGACGAGGCAGGGGTCATGGGGTATGCGCAGTATAGGCCGATGCCGGCGGCGAGCGCGCCGAGGCCGATCGCTTCGTTGCCGTCGACCAGCATGTGTCTCTGCGGGTGCGGCGGGGGAGTGAGCCGGTGCGGGATCGAGCACGCGTGCGTCTGCGCGTGGTCGCGGCCAGCGCGCGCGACCGCGATGTTCTGCTCGGTTATCTCGGGTGGCTTGTGCGCGAACTGGCGCTGGATCGATGCCTCCAAAGGATCGAGCGCAAAGCCCATGTGCCCGAGCACGGCGCCGAGAGCGGCGACGTTGCGCATGATCTTGGGTCCGCCGATGTCTCGAACGATGCTTGTGAGCGGTACCGGGACGATGCAGCAGCGGCCGGTGTCAAGTCCCGCCTCGGCGATGTCGAGATCGTCGGGGTCGAAGATGATGGC
>CAYWCB010000037.1:0-11804 GCA_964456615.1 uncultured Eubacteriales bacterium
GCTTCCTGGAGCAGTTCACCCAGGTGGAGGCAGACACGGCAGAGGCTGACCTGAAAGGCCTCGACATGATAACCGGCGCGACGAAGTCCTCGCGGGGTGTCCGCGATGGCGTCGAGGCCGCCACAGCCATCTACAGTGAGCTGCTGGAGAGCGGGGTGGTGTCTGAGTGAGCGAGTTCAGAAAGGCCTTCTTCAATGGGATATCGCTGGAGAACCCGCTGACGGTGCTGATGATCGGCCTGTGTGCGACGCTCGCCGTGTCGACGAAGTTCGAAGGCGCGCTGTTCATGGGCATGGCCGTCATCTTCGTTCTCGTGATGAGCAACACGATCATCGCCGGCATCCGCCGCTTCATCCCTCAGGAGGTCCGCATCCCCATCTTCATCGTCGTCATCGCGTCGTTCGTCACCATCGTGGATCTCTCGATGAAGGCGTTCCTGCCGTCGGTTTACACGTTCCTTGGCGTATGGGTGCCCCTCATAGTCGTGAACTGCATGGTGCTCGGTAGGGCGGAGGCGTTCGCCTCTCACAACCGGGTGTACCTCTCGATAGCGGACGGACTGGGCATGGGTCTCGGCTTCACCACCGTGATCGTCTTTCTGGCGGCCCTGAGGGAGCTCATAGGCAGTGGGCGACTGATGTTCCTCGGCACTCAGATCGTCGGGCTGCCCGAGTGGTACCAAGGTCCGAGCATCGTCCTGCTCTTCCCAGGGGCCTTCATCGTGTTCGGATTGATCATGGCCGCTCAGCACGCGCTGAACAGGTGGCTGAGGCGTCGGAGCGGGAAGCCCGAACCGATGCAGCCCGTGAGCGAGGGATGCGGGGGGTGCACCGTATGCACGAAATGAGTTGGTGGACGCAGGTCGGTCTGTTGCTGGTGGGTGCGGCGCTCGTCTCGAACATCCTGCTGACCAGGTTCATCGGGCTATGCCCATTCTTCGGCATCTCGAATTCCCTGAGGACGTCGGTGGGTATGAGCGCTGCCGTCATCTTCGTCATGGTCCTGGCGTCCTCGGCCACGTGGGTCTTCTACTACGGGATCCTGGACCCGCTCGGGGTGGGCGAGTTCCTCTATATCCCCACGTTCATTCTTGTGATCGCTGGCCTGGTGCAGTTCGTCGAGATGTATCTGCGCAAGTTCAGCCCGCCTTTGTACCGCGCGATGGGGATCTACCTGCCGCTCATCACCACCAACTGTGCAGTGCTCGCCACAGCCACGGAGTCCGTGAAGCCGGGGTTCTTCAAGATGAACATGGTGTACGACTTCGCCTTCTGGCAGGCTGTCGTCTATACCGTGGGTGTCGGGCTCGGTTTCGGATTCGCCCTGGTGAGTTTCGCGGCGCTCAGGGAGCGGTTGGACGTCGCCCCCGTCCCCAGGGCGCTCAAGGGAGCGCCGATGTCGTTCATCGCGGCCGGGCTGCTCTCGCTCGGCTACATCGGCCTCAGCTCGCTGTTCGGACTCTAGGAGTCGCCCGTGGACGTCACGCTCATCGCCGAAGCTGCGCTGGCTCTCGCAGGCATCGGCGCGCTCGTCGCCGTTATGCTGTCGACTGCGTCGCGCAAGTTCCACGTGGACGTCGACGAGCGCGTGGAGCGGATACTCGAGGTCCTGCCGGGCGCGAATTGCGGGGCGTGTGGCAGCCCGTCTTGCTTCGGAGCCGCCGAAGCCATAGTCGAGGAGCGGATGCCCGTCACGGCGTGCGTCGCAGGCGGGCAGGAGATCGCTGGGGCGGTAGCGCACCTCATGGGCGCCGATCAGCCCTCGGTCGAGCGTGTGGTCTCGGTGAGACACTGCGGTGGTGGCATCAACGCGCGCCGCAGGTTCTCCTACAGCGGTGTCGACTCCTGCAATTCGGTCGCCCGATTGGGAGGCGGGGACCTCGTGTGCCCGGCGGGTTGCCTGGGATACGGTGACTGCGTCGAGGCGTGCCCCTTCGATGCGATGTCGATGGACGAGCGCGGACTGCCCGTTATCGACCTTGTCAAATGCACGGGCTGCGGTCTGTGCGTGGCGGAGTGTCCGAGAAGCGCGGTGGGCCTGCTCGAGCTCATCACGGACGAGGGCGCCGTAGCGGTCCGATGTGCGTCACACGACAAGCCGAAAGAGCGCAAGGGCTACTGCTCCGTGTGCTGCATCGCGTGCAAGAAGTGTGAGAAGGCGTGTCCGGCGGACGCGATCCAGGTGATCGATCTCAACGCCGTCGTGGACTACGTGAAATGCACTGCCTGCGGTCAATGTGTGGCGGTCTGTCCTCAGTCGTGCATCGACATCACGGGACGGCTCGCGCTCGCCCCCGCCGACGAGATAGACGGATGCGGAGCCGAGGTGGAGGGCTTCGTGCCCCTCGTTGCTGAGGAGCCGGTGGCGGCCGGCGCTGGCGAGGACGGCTCGTGACGCGAGGCGACCGCATCCTCGTGGTCGTGTTGACGTGTGTCGCGCTCGTCTCCACACCCATCATCTCGGCAGGCTCGTCCGGCTCGGCTCGCGAGGCCATCATCGAGGCGCCCGGCGGGTCGACCGTCGTCGATCTGTCCCGCGAAGCGCGGCTTGAGATCCGCGGTCGTGGCAGCGTGCTGTCCGTGAGCGTGGTCGGTGGCGAGATCGCAGTCGCCCAAGCCGACTGTCCGGACCAGGTGTGCGTGCGCATGGGTACGGCTCGACCGGGACGTCCGATCGTGTGCGCTCCCAACGGTGTGAGCGTGAGGCTGTCCGGCTCGGAAGACGGCGGGTTCGATGCGGTCAATCGCTGAGAACCATGCTGCCGGACTCGCCCGCGCGGCCGCGCTGCTCGCGCTCGCCGCATGCCTGGGCCTTGCCGAGTCACTCTGGCTACCAGAGTTGCCGATCCCGGGCTTGAAGCTGGGGCTCGCCAATCTAGCGGTCGTGGTCGCGCTGGCCGTCCTCGGCCCCGCGAAGGCGCTGTTCGTGTCGATCGGCCGCGTTGTGGTGGTCGGTCTTGCGACAGGGATGCTCTTCGGACCGATCACGCTCATCGCGATGGCAGGCGCGCTGGCGTCGTGTGTGGTGATGATGCTGGTACGCTCGCGTGGGCCAGTGTTCTCGGTTGTCGGCTGGTCTGTCGCTGGCTCGGCTGCGCACGTCCTCGCACAGGTGGCGGCGGCATCGCTACTCGCATCGACGACGGCCGTACTCGCTCTTGCACCGCTCGTCCTGCTGTTGAGCCTGCCCTCGGGTCTCGCGATCGGTCTCCTCGGTCGAGTCCTTCTCTCCCGGATCTCCCGGTTTTCGGTGAGCTTCGTCGGGTAGAAGGAGGTGGGCGGCATGGCGCCGCGCCTTCCCGGGCGGGTCGACGACCCGCGTGAGGTCCTGCTCTGCGGCCAGCCGGAGTGGCTCACGGACGCCGCGCTCCTCGAGGTCGTCATCGGTGACGGAGGGCGTGGGGGTGCGTATGAGCTGCTGGTCAGGCATCCCATCCCCGACGGTCTATGGCGGATCAGCGCCGAAGACCTGACGAGGATCACCGGGGTCGGGCCCGCAGGAGCCGCTCGCGTGCTCGCGTGTCTCGAGATCAGCCGCAGAGCGTCGTCGTGGGGCGCTGCGCGTCGTCCGTCGATAGCCACGGCCGAGGACGTCGTCGCGCTGTGCGCGTCCCAGCTTCGCGGCATGGACCGGGAGCATTTCTGGGCGCTCGCGCTCAACACCAAGAACCAGCTCATCAGATTGGTCGAGGTCTCCGTGGGCAGCCTGAACGCATCCGTGGTCCATCCTCGAGAGCTCTTCAAGGACGCCGTTCGCGTGAGCGCAGCCGCTCTCGTCGTGGTGCACAACCACCCGAGTGGGGACCCGACGCCCTCGGGCGCGGACATCCAGCTGACTCGGCGACTCGTCAAGGCGGGCGACGTACTCGGAATCGAGCTGCTCGACCACGTGATCATCGGGGACGGAGGGGATCACTCGAGCCTGAGGGACATGGGTCTCATGTAGGGCCACATGCACCCTTTCCTCTGCGCGCCTTCAGGGTGTGTAGCGCGTCCTGCCAGCGGTTTTCTGGAAACCGCTATGCTACACTCTTGCGGATCTTCGGGGTGGATGATGCACTCCCACACGAAGGCGGTATCACGAAGCTGGCCATAGGCCGAAGCGGCTGATCCTCGGGGCGGGCGTCGCCTGGATGGGTCGTTTCGAAAGGAGAAGCGACCAGCTTGTCCCTCATCGACATGTTCTTCAACTCCGTGGGCGGCGACATGGCCGTCGACCTGGGTACCGCGAATACGCTCGTGTCCGTTCGCGGTCGCGGCATCGTGCTCATCGAGCCATCCGTCGTCGCAGTCGAGCGGGACACCAAACGAGTGCTGGCCGTGGGTATCGAGGCCAAGCGCATGCTCGGTCGAACGCCGGGATCGATCGTCGCGATCCGTCCGCTGAAGGACGGCGTTATCGCGGACTTCGAAGTCACCGAGTCGATGCTTCGCTACTTCATCAACAAGACCCGCCTGAGACGCTTCTTCCTTCAGCCGAAGCCGCGCGTCGTCGTCTGCGTTCCGAGCGGCGTGACAGAAGTCGAGAAGCGCGCGGTGTTCGAAGCGACCGTGTCCGCAGGTGCCCGGCAGGCCTACCTGATCGAGGAGCCGATGGCCGCCGCGATCGGCGCGGGGCTGCCGATACAGGAGCCGACAGGCAACATGGTCGTCGACATTGGCGGGGGCACGACCGAGGTGGCAGTGATCTCGCTCGGCGGCATCGTCGTGTCCGAATCGATCCGCATCGCGGGCGACGAGTGCGACGAGGCGATCATCAACTACGTCAAGCGGCAGTACAACGTGCTCATCGGCGAGCGCACGGCCGAGGAGATCAAGTTCGAGATCGGGTCCGCCTGGCCGATGCTGGAGGAAGTGGACGTGGAGGTCCGCGGCCGGGACCTGTTGTCTGGCCTGCCACGAACTATCACCCTCGAGTCCGAAGAGATCCGCGATGCGATACAGGAGCCTCTCGCGGCGATCGTGGCCGCGGTGAAGGCGACCCTCGAACAGACGCCCCCCGAGCTCGCGAGCGATCTGATGGAATACGGGATCGTGCTGACGGGCGGTGGGTCGCTGCTTCGCGGCCTGGACGAACGCCTCCGCAACGAGACCGGCATGCCCGTGCACGTCTCGGAGAGCGCGCTCACCAACGTCGTCGATGGTTCCGCGCAGGCTCTTGAGGAGATCGACGCTCTCAAGAAGGTGCTGCAGGGCAGCCGCTAGCAGCGTGCGGGTGCCCGAGTCCATGCGAACGCCCAGCCCAGAACAGCCGACGGCCCGCCCGGCCCTCCTCGTCGCACTCCTTGTGGCGGCTCTCGTTCTCACGACCGTCTACTTTAGGGAGGGTGAGTCGGGCCCGCTCCGCATGACGAGACGGGCGGTACTCGCGGCGAGCGCGCCTTTCGAGAAGGCGGGCGAGGTCGTCACGCGACCGTTGCGTAGTGCGGGCGGCTGGGTATCGGGTCTCGGAGCATCGCGTGCCGAGGTCGAGCGCCTCAGGCAGCAGAACGAGGAGCTGAGGACCAGGAACGCGGAACTCGAAGAAGCCCGTCAGGAGAACGAACGCCTGCGCTCCCTCGTGAAGTTCGTGGAAGCACGAGAGCTCGAGTCGCTGGGCGCGAGGGTCATCGGCAGGCCCACGACCTCGTGGGAAGGCATCATCACGATCGATCGCGGCAGCGCCGAAGGCGTCCGACGCGGAATGCCGGTGATCGGCGATGCCGGGCTGCTCGGCCAGATCGTCGAGGCAGCCGTGCACAGCTCCCGCGTGCAGCTGATCACCGATCAGAGGAGTGGTGTGGCGGCCCTGATCCAGCGGACCCGCGCGGCAGGGGTCGTGCGGGGCTCCATCGATCGCAACCTCACGTTGGACTTTGTGAGCCGGGACGCTTCGCTTCGCGTGGGCGACGTGGTGATGACCTCGGGCATGGGTGGTGTCTATCCGAAGGGGATCGTGGTCGGGAAGATCACGAAGATCCGCAGAGAACCGAATGCTCTCTCTCCGTTCGTTGCGGTAGAACCCGCTGCGCGAGTCGGAGAACTCGAGGAAGTCCTCGTGCTCGTCGGCGCGACCCCCGTTACGGACGCGGGTGAGGGGGAGTGAAGCGGGCGCTCCCAACGATGGCAGCTATCCTCGCGGGGTTCGTGCTGCAGGTGGCGATCGCACCGTACCTCTCGATCGGCGGGGTCGTCCCCAACTTCTTGCTCCTCGTCGTCGTCACGCTGGCGTTGGTGGAGGGCTCCGAGTGGGGCTGCGTCTCGGGCTTCGCCGCGGGAGTGCTGTTCGATCTCGTCGGGAGCGGGCCGGTCGGACCGATGGCGTTCGTGCTCGCGGCTGTCGGCTATGCGACCGGGATGCTCCAGGCGAACCTCTTCGCTGAAGGGTGGCTGTTGCCGTTGACGGTACTCGGGGTCGCGAGTCTGACAGCCGGGCTGGCGTTTGGGCTCATCCTCGCCGTGCTCGGTCTGGCGGGAGGGCTGTGGCGGACCCTATGGACGGTGATGCTGCCGGAGGCGCTGTATAATGTCGCGCTAGGCCTCCTCACATACCCGGTCTTGGCTCGGTTCTTGCGGCGCGAGCGGCCGATGGAGACACTGCGTCGCATAGGCTGACCGATTGCGCCGCCGAGCGACCGATCCGCCGAAGGTTCGGCTTGGAGCCATCTAGTTGTCCACCTTCCGGGACAGACTGAAACCCCGCTTCGCGACGCTCGGCATCATCGTGCTGGGCGTCGTTGGCGTGCTCCTGGTCAGACTCTGGAGCATGCAGGTTCTCTCGGGGGACGCCTACGCGACACAGGCGGAGAACAACCGCATCCGGGAGGTCACTCTTGCAGCGCCTCGGGGTCGGATACTCGACAGGAAGGGCCGCCCGCTCGTAGCGAACCGGACCACGATGGCCGTGACGGTCGCGCCGACAGCCAAGGACGATGAGGAGATGTTGGCGCGTCTCTCGAACATACTCGGGATCTCCGTGGTGGACATCGTCGAGAGGCTCGGCTCGAAGCGTGAGGACCCCTTGGAGCCTAGAACGGTGGCGATCGACGTACCCATGGCGGCCGTCGCCTATCTCATGGAGCACGAGGCGGAGTTCCCGGGCGTGGAAGTCGAGCAGCGAGCGGTTCGCGAGTACCCGCACGGGACCCTCGCCGCTCACGTGCTCGGGTATGCGGGAGAGATGTCCGAGGAGGAGTTCAAGTCGCGGCCCGAGCTGGCGGGGTATCGGCTCGGCGACGTGGTGGGGAAGGCCGGTGCAGAACGCCAGTTCGAACGGGTGCTCCAGGGTGATCGCGGATTCAAGCGGATCGAGGTCGACGCATCCGGCAAGCCGAAGGAAGTGATCGAGGAAGGTGAGCCCATCCCCGGGCGCGATGTGGTGCTCACGATCGACAGCCGCATACAGCAGGTGGCGGAGAAGGCACTGGAGCGGGCGCTCGACGATGCACACCGGGCGAAGTTCCGAAAGGCCCGTGCCGGAGCGGCGGTGGCGCTGGATACGAGGACGGGCGAGGTCATCGCGATGGCGAGCCTCCCCACGTACGAGCCCGCGCTGTTCATCGGCGGGATCTCGACGGCGAATTGGAAGCGGCTCAACGCGAAGGGAAGCGAGTACCCGCTCACGAATCGCGCGATCATGGCGCAGTACCCCGCGGCCTCCACGTTCAAAGCGTTCACGGGCCTGGCCGGGCTCGCGCACAAGGTCACATCTCCCGGCTCGACCTACGACTGCAAAGGACGCTGGATCGACATGGGTGAGCAGTGGCCGAAGCGGTGCTGGGACCGTGGCGGTCACGGGCTCGAGACGTTCATGGAGGGCGTACGTGACTCGTGCGACGTCGTCTTCTACAGCATCGGCTACACGTTCTACAAGCGCGACAAGGAGGAGTTGCAGAAGTTCGCGCGTCGGTTCGGATTCGGGAGTCTCACGGGGATCGACCTTCCTTGTGAGGCGGACGGCCGAGTTCCCGACGCGGCTTGGAAGCGCAGGTTCAACGAGGACTACCCGGAATACCGCCAGTGGCTGCCGGGCGACACCGTCAACCTCGCGATCGGACAGGGCGACCTTCTGGTCACGCCACTCCAGCTCGCGGCCGCCTACGGAGGCATCGCCAATGGCGGCGTCGTAAGAAGACCGCACGTGCTCAAGGAAGTGCTCGGCACCGACGGAAAGCCGACACTCGTCTCGAAGCCCGAGAACGCCTTCAACTCGAAGGTTGCGAAGAAGGACCTGGCGACGATGAAGGAAGCGCTGGTGAGCGTGACCGAGCAAGGCACGGGCGAGGGCGCGTTTGCGGGCTTCGGCCAGACCGTGGCGGGAAAGACCGGAACGGCGCAGGTGGCGAACAAGGACGACTACGCTCTCTTCGTTGCTTTCGCTCCCGCCGAGAAGCCGCGCTACGTTGTGGCTGTCGTCATCGAACAGGGCGGTCACGGCGGATCTGTGGCCGCTCCGGCGGCGCGCGAGATCCTTGCCGCGCTGCTCGGTGAGCCCGTGACGCACGTACGCGCGACTGACCATTCGAGGTAGTAGTGAACGATCGGTCACGCTTGTCCTCGGTGAACGTCCCTCTGCTGGTTGTCGTTGCCGGATTGGCCACCTACGGAACGGTGATCGTTCAGTCGGCGACCTCAGGCATGGACGGGGGCGCAGGCCTCTTTCGGCGCCATATGATCGGCATCGCGGTCGGCATCGTTGCGATGCTGGCAGCGTGGGCGATCGACTACCGCCGGTACCGGGCGTGGCTACCTGCGCTCATCGTGCTCGACCTCCTGCTGATCGTCTCGCCGCGGATTCCCGGGATCGGCGATACGGCGAGGGGTGCGACGTCCTGGCTGCAGGTCGCGGGCGTGCGCCTCTTCCAGCCGTCCGAACCTGCCAAGCTGGTGACGATCATCATCATGGCGATCGTGATCTCGCGCTTCGACGGCGTGATCGATCGTCCGAGGGACGTGATGAAGGTACTCGCGTACCTCGCAGCCCCGCTCGTACTCATCATGCTGCAGCCCGACCTGGGCACGGCTCTCGTCTTCGTCGCGTTCACGATGTGCATGCTGCTCATAGGCGGCCTGAAGGCACGGTGGTTCCTCGTGTTCGCCATTGTGGGCGTGCTCGCGATTGGCGTCGTGCTGCAGGCGCATCTCCTCGAGGACTACCAGGAAGACCGTTTGCTCGTGTTCATCGACCCGATGAGGGACCCGCTGGGGGCCGGCTACAACCTGGAGCAGTCGAAGATCGCCATCGGCTCGGGAGAGCTCACCGGCAAGGGACTGGGATTCGGGACGCAGGGAAATCTGAACTTCCTTCCTGAGCGCCATACGGACTTCATCTTCTCGGTGCTGGGCGAGGAGCTCGGCTTCCTCGGAGGCGTGCTCTTGCTGGGTCTGTATCTCGCGCTGCTCGTGATCTCCCTCGAGATCGCGGCGTCCTCGAAGGACCTCCTTGGATCGCTCGTCGCCGCTGGCCTCATCGGGATGTGGGCATTCCAGATTCTGGAGAACATCGGTATGTCGGTCGGGCTGATGCCGATCACGGGCATACCATTGCCGTTCATGAGCTTCGGCAGTTCATCCATGGTCACCAACCTCGCGGGAACGGGTATGCTTCTGTCCGTATGGGCCCGGCGCAGGAGCGCCTGACAGGGGTAGTCGTGAAGCTTCCGATAGACATCCGAGAGATCACGAACCTGAGCAAGAAGGCACGGGAGGAGAGGGAGCAGCCGCTGCGTGTTGCGGTCTTCGTCGACCCGGACACGCCCGACGAGCTGCTCGACGGCGTGCGGACACGTCTCACCCCGCAGACCTCGTTGGCCCGTCTCCACATAGCGATCGCCGAGCCGGGGCTGCGCCTGACGCTCGCGCCCGATGTGGATACGGTGATAGCGCTGCTCGGGTCGGGAACCGAGTCGATGCGCGCCTCCATCGCCGAGGCCCGCGAGCGGTACGTGCCGACGGCGGCATTGGCCCTTGGCGAGGATAGGGAGATCGTCGCGACGCGTCTCGGTCATCCGATCCTCGACACGCTCGTAGACGAGGACGTCGACCACCTCATCGATGACCTGCTCGGTGAGTGGCTCGCGGACCGTTTGTCCGGCAAGCGACTGGCGCTCGCCACCAACTTCGCGTTCATGCGCAGAGCGGTGGCGGAGGAGTCCGTGAAGACCACGGCGTTCCAGAACGGTGTCATCGGCGTTGTGGTGATACTCCCCGGCGCGGACATGCCTCTCATGACGGCGAATCAGGCGAAGATGCTGCTGCAGATCGCGGCAGCGTACGGAGAGCCTCTCGGCAAGGAACGCATCAAGGAGCTGGCGGCGGTCGTGGGCGGCGGATTCGCGCTGAGGGCCATCGCCCGGCAGGCCCTGGCCTTCGTCCCCGGGATCGGGTGGGCGGTGAAGGGCGGAGTAAGCTACGCGGGAACGCTTGCGATGGGGCAGGCGGCCATCGCGTACTTCGAGCGCGGAGCGGACTTCGGCGAGGTACTTCGCGAGGCGCGTGACGCGCGCGACCGCGCCGTGGCCGAGATACACGCCCGAACGCGGCGAGGCGAAAGGTCGCAAGAGAGAGGCACCGTACCGCCGCCGCTCTCGGCGGGTCTGCCGTCCGGCGAGTCCGACACCGGCGGTCAGACCGCGACAGGCGCCTCCGGCGTGTACGGTGGCGAGTCGGCGAGCAGCGGTGGCGCCTGAGTGGGACTGGGCCTCGCTGGAGCGCCTGCTGCCGGGGGTGGAGCGCCCGTCGCGCTATATCGATTCCGAATGGGGAGCGAGGCGCGAGCCGGAAGCCGCCTACCGGGTAGCGCTCGTCTATCCCGACACCTACGAGATCGGCCAGGCGAACCAGGCCGTCGCCATCCTCTACGAAGTGCTCAACGGAGTGGATGGCGTTGCGGCCGAGCGGGCGTACGTCCCGTGGGTCGACATGGCCGATGCGATGCGGGCGAGCGGGGTGCGGCTGAGCACGCTCGAGTCCTCCACACCGCTCGCAGACTGCGACCTCGTCGGCATCACCTTGCCCTACGAGCTCACGTACACGAACATCCTTGAGACCCTCGACCTCGCCGGCATCCCTCTTCGCCCCGAGGAACGCGCGAACGATCCGCTCGTCATCGGGGGCGGGCCGTGCGCATACAATCCGGCGCCGGTCGCCGGGTTCTTCGACGCGATCCTGATCGGCGAGGGTGAGGACGCGGTACTCGACATCGTCGAGATGCACAGGGCGCTGGTGGCGAAGAGGACTGCGAGACGGGACGTGGTCGCGGCGCTCGCTGCCATCCCCGGCGTGTACGTCCCGAGCATCCACACAGCGGACCTTCCGCCTGTCCGGAAGCGGGTAGTGAAGGACTTGTCGGCCCATCGCCCGCCGCTCTGCCCGATCGTGCCGTTCACGGAGGTCGTGCACGACCGCTTCTCGGTCGAGATACTGCGAGGCTGCACGCGCGGCTGCCGCTTCTGCCAGGCGGGTATGGTCTACCGGCCGGTCCGGGAACGCACGTCCGACGAGATCGTGCGAGACGTGCTCGCCGGACTCGAGTGCACCGGCTACGACGAGGTCTCGCTCACGTCGCTCTCTACGACGGACCACAGCACGATCGAGGACGTGCTGCGACGTCTGGGTCGACGGCTGGAGGGCACGGGGATCACGGTCTCGCTACCGAGTCTTCGGGCAGACGCGTTCGGTGTGGAGATGGCCGGGCTGGCGTCGAGGGGGCGGAAGTCCGGGCTGACGTTCGCGCCGGAGGCGGGGTCGCAGCGGCTGCGGGACGTGATCAACAAGAACATCACCGACGAGGACCTGTTCGCGACGACGACACGGGCCTTTCAGGCC
>CAYWCB010000037.1:11814-13228 GCA_964456615.1 uncultured Eubacteriales bacterium
CGGATGGCGGCGCGTGAAGCTGTACTTCATGATCGGCCTGCCCACGGAAACGGATGACGACATCCGAGCGATCGGCACGCTTGTGAAGCGGGTCTTGGAGAGAGCCCGTGCGACCGTTCCTCAGAAGGAGCGAGGATCGGTACGCGTGTCGGTGTCGGTGTCGATCTTCGTGCCGAAGGCGCACACGCCCTTCCAGTGGGAACCGCAGATCGATCTCGACGAGATGGAACGCCGGCAAGAGGTGCTCCGTTCGGCGATGCCCGGGAAGAGCGTCGAGCTCTCCTGGCACGACGCCGAGGTCTCGTTCCTCGAGGGTGTGCTGGCCAGAGGTGACTCACGTGTCAGCGACGTCATCGAGGCCGCGTGGCGCCGAGGGGCGCGCTTCGCCGCGTGGACGGAGCGCTTCGACCTCGAGCTATGGAAGGAGGCGTTCGCGGAAGTCGGCATCGATCCAGCGGAGATCTCGCAGCGCGAGCGCGCGCTCGACGAGCGACTGCCCTGGGACGTCGTCTCGGCGGGGGTCTCGTCGGGCTACCTGTGGCGCGAGCGCTCTCGAGCGCTCGCGGGGGAGACCACCCCTGACTGCAGCATCGATGGCTGCACGGGGTGTGACGTGTGTGACGAGCTCGGGGTGGACATCGTCCTTGGCGGCGAGCGCCATGCCTAGCGGTTTGTTCCGGCTCCGCCTGGTCTACCGGAAGGCGGAGCGCCTGCGATGGTTGTCCCACCTGGAGGTCACGAGAGCCCTCGAACGGGGCGTCCGCCGAGCCGGACTCCCCTACGCCATCACTCAGGGATTCAGCCCCCGGATGCGCGTAGCCTTCGGCCCGGCCCTGCCCGTCGGAACTGCGGGGGAGCGAGAGAGGGCGGACGTGTGGCTCGCCGCCTATGTCGAAACCGCGGAGGCGCTCGCAGTCATGAAGCGCGCGCTGCCACACGGGTTGGACCCCATCGACGCTCACTACGTGGCGGAGTCCGAACCATCCCTGTCGTCAGGAGTGCACGTAGGGGTGTACGATGTGTTCGTCGAGGGAAAGGAGTTGCGGGCCGATGTGGTGCTGGCGGCGCTGGAACAGGTGCGCTCGGCGGGCACGCTAGAGGTCGAACATAGACGCAAGACGAAGGTTTTCGATCTCGCGCGCAGTCTCCCGAAGGAGCCGCGTGCGAGTGACTCGGATCGCGGGGTGTGCGTTTCCCTTGTGATCCGGATGGGGCCGGAAGGCTCGCTTCGACCCGAGGTTCTCCTCAAAGCGGCATTCGTCAGCGCTCACGTTCGAGGCGCCGTCACCAGCGTGACGCGGACCGACACGCTCCGAGAGACCGAGGAAGGCGTGTGGTCGCGTCCGGCGTGACGGGAGCGTTCGCACGGTGGGCGCCATAGCACGCGAGATGCTCCTCTCGCACGCCTCCAGCG
>CAYWCB010000038.1:0-12934 GCA_964456615.1 uncultured Eubacteriales bacterium
CTCGGCGACCTCGGCACGCATCGCCTCGATGAAGTCCTCGGAGATCTCGTCGGGTACCATCATCATGAGCTTCCACGCCATGCGGTCGGGCTTGGTGGAGTCGAAGTCACCGCCGTCGGCGTTCCAGTACAGGCCCTCGAGCGGCATCACGGGGTAGTCGATCTCCAGCCGCTGCTTCGCGCCGAACTTGACCGGATAGCCGAGGCTGAAGATCGCCTGGATCGCATCTTGGAACGCGGTCCCGCCAATCGCGCCGATACCCTCCAGCGTGAGGAAGCGCATCGGCGGCACGTCCACGATCGTCGGCGCTTTCGCGCTCGGCTGGTAGAGGTGCTTGAGCTCCTTGCGAAGATCGAGCTTCTTCACGGCTGCCACTCCCTCGTCATCGACTCGCGCCATGTACGTACCCGTGGCATGGCTCGCCGCTACTCGAGCGGCACCTTCGGCGGAGCCGGCGTCCCCGTGCCGCCCTTCGAGCTGCCGAGCGCCATCACATCTACGCTGGCGATCTCCTCTGCGAGTGGCTCGAGACGCAATAGTGCCGCCCACACGAGAGCCGTGGCGAACGGTGAGGGCCGCTTCTTCTGGCCGAACGAGTGGGCTTCGAACCCCTCGAAGATCGACAGCGGCGTCACGGTTCCGTCGGGCGACGCGTTGTAGGCGAGCAGGCAGGCGGCCATCTCCGCGAGAGCCCGCCGGTCCTCCGGGTGCGCCTCGGAGCCGTTCCAGACTTCCGGCAACCGCCCGAACGTGTCGACGAGCTCGTACGCGCCGTACCAGGCCGGAGGCCACTTCACCTGCTTGAACTGTCTCCCGTGCCCGAACATGTAGGGCCTGGTGGTCGCTCGCGATCGCCAGATACCGAGGGACGTGTGCGCGACCTCGGCGAGCTCGGGCGGGCGCTCGCCTGGCGGGACGCGCGAGAAGGCGCGCAGGGCCTCGAGCGTGACCTGCGGGCATACGTCGCCGGCGCGTCCGGGTCCTTGAAACCCGGTTGCGTCGTCGGGGCGGCACGGTCACGCGAGTCCCTGGTCGGTCTCGACGAGGTCGCCTCGCGCTGCTTCGAGCGCGCGCCGCACGCGCGGGTCGTCGCCTCGGCCGAAGCGCAGGAACACGTCCGCGATGGCGTGCGTGTCGCACAGGAGCGCACCCCAGCGAGGCGTGTCGCCACCGCGCTCGCGCCCGTACATCTGGAAGCGCCCGTCCGCATCGGCGTGCGCGAGCATCTGGTCGAGCAGGCGCGCGATGCGCTCGTCGTCGACCTCGCGCATCCCCATATCGCCGAGCAGGTCGAGGAGGTTCGTCGCGAGCAGCGGCCGGTCGTGCCCGCTGACCTCGCTTGGCGCTTCCCAGTCGGGGAGCAGGTCGAGCAGCGCCCGCGTGCGATCGTCGGCGACGACCGCCTCGTGTGCGGCGATGGCGGCCGGCGCGTCCTCCGCGATGCCTTGGAGGCGGGTGATCGTGATCCAGCGCGCGGCGGGCTCGTCGGAAGCCAGCAGCCACGACGTGGGGTCTTCTCTGCAGAGCGTCTCGAACAGGGACACCTTGCGCGCACCCCCCTGTCGAGTATAGGGCCGCCCGCCAGACGGTCGACTATCTTCGGCCCCACGTTGTCCTCCCCCCGCGCCAGTGCGAATGGCGTTGGTTCGCGAAGGCGCGGTGCCGCCATCGGCCAGGGCAGTGCGACGGCGACTCGTTGGGCCGCGATGGGGGGAAGAACTCTGTGGGGCTACGGCGGACACGCAAGGGGCTCCCCAGGGTCCCGACGGTGCTACACAGCAGCGAAGCCGTAGCAGCAAGGCCGGTCGGCCGCCCGTCCTCTCCCCCCATTCCGGGCGGCTGGCCGTGCGCTACAGGCCCAGCGCCTCTTGCAGGTAGGAGATCGCCTTCTGGCTCGAGTCGGGCCCGATCGCGACGGCGATCCCGTCGCGCCCCTCCAGGTACCGCACCGCACCGGCTACGACCGCCGCAGCAGACGAGCCGGCGAGGACAGCCTCCTCGCGGTGGAGTCGGGCCGACATCTCGCTGGCCTCGTCGTCGTCGACATAGACGACGTCGTCGATCACAGAGCGATCCAGGATGCTGGGAACGCACGTCTCCTCGAGGTTCTTCAGCCCCGAGATGTGGTGTCCCGGCACGGGCTCGATGGCGACGACGCGGATCTGAGGATTCCGCTCCTTGAGGTAGCGGCCGGCGCCGGTGATCGTCCCGCACGTGCCCAGCCCCGCGAAGAAGTACATGACGAGCCCCTCGGTCTGGGCCCAGACCTCCGGTCCGGTCGACTCGTAGTGTGCCTGGGCGTTCGCGGGGTTCTCGTACTGGTTCGGCATGACGAATGAATCGGATTGCCGAAGCACCTCCTCGGCCATGTCCATCGCGACGTCCATCGGGTGTCGGTCGGTCCGCCCGCCTTCCGGTGTGTGCAGCACCTGGGCCCCGAGCGCGCGGAGCAGCACTTCTTTCTCCCACGGCATAGAGTGCGGAACGACCGCGACCATGCGCCGGTACATGAGCACCGCCATCGCGGCCAGCGCGATCCCGGTGTTGCCCGACGTGGCCTCGAGGATAGTTCGGTCCTCAAGCTCACCCCGGCGCGCCAGGTCCTCGAGCATCCATCTCGAGGCGCGGTCCTTCACGGACCCGAACGGGTTCATCCACTCGAGCTTCAAGTACAAGGTGGCAGCCGACGCCCCCGGCATCACGCGCCTGAGCGCGACCATCGGTGTCGGGTTCTCGGGGTCGCCGATCATCTCGGCGAGGTTGTCGTAGCGCTTCAGCCGAGAGTCTGTCGGCAAGCGCTCCGAGTCGTCGGGCACGGAGTGCGACGCGACACCTCCGACAAGCTCATCGGGTGTGGGGGTGTTGCCGGGGTTACCCATGAGATCCTCGCTGCCGGCGAGCTACCTGATGGGAGGATACTGGAAGGAGACGATGCAGGTGTTCACGACGGACAGCGAGAATGGTATGTCGGAGAGAGGAAGTCCATTGGCGTCTTCGCCGCTGCGCGTGATCGGGTCGGCGCGTGTTGTCTACCTGCGATACGGGAGGGTGAGTGTCGAGCAACGCCGGCGAACGTGAGGTAGCGCGCACGATGGGTTTCGGTCGAGGCCCAGACTGCAGGACATGCCGAAAGACGCGCGACGGGAGACGTCGAAGACGCTGCTCGAGACGCTCGGCGTGCGCTCGGGCCTGAAGGCGGCTCTCGTGGGAGTGAACGACCCGCAGCTCAGGGTGTCCCCTTCGTACGCGGCGGTCCGGGTGTCGTCGGCTCCGCGGCGCCCCGTCGACGTCGTCGTGTATCAGGCCGAGAGCGCGTTCGCGTTGCGGCGGGTCCGTGAGCTCGTTCCGCTCGTCAAGCCTGGTGGAGCGCTCTGGGTCCTGTGGCCGCGGGACCAGTCCCACATCACCGAGAACCACGTACAGCGTTCCGGACTGGCTGTCGGCCTGATCGACGTGGCCGCCATCGGAGTGTCGGACAGGCTCGCGGGACTGAAGTTCGCCCACGGTCGCAAGGAGCGCTAGCCGGTTTCCGACAGGAGTGTGCCGATGGAGCTACGCAAGGCACGGGTGCGCATCACGGCTGGGTGGGCAAGTACTTCTCAGGGGAAGCAGGGTTGCAGGCCGGCGAACCGATCGAAGACGGAGGGGATATCGGCATGACGCGCGACGAACTGCTGGGCTGGTTGCTCGAGACGCGCAAGGAGTTCGACGAGTTGGTCTCGGCGATCCCCAAGGAGGCCTTGGAGAAGCCGATCCCGGGCAAGAGTCATTCGGCACGCGACGTCATCGTCCACGTCACCGCCTACGAGGATCTCATCGTGCAGCGGCTGCGCAACGCGCAGAACGAGGAGACCACGGCCTTCGACCGCGACCATGACGGCTGGGAGAGCTTCAACGACCGCGTCTGGGCCGAAGCGAAGGAGGTCGATCCTCCGACCGCTCTCGCCCGCTCGCACCGTGTGTTCCGGGAACTCATCGAGCAGGTGAGAGTGCTGCAGGACGACGAGATCAACGGCCGCGGCGGCATCGTGCGCTACCTCGACCCCGCGTGGCTGGACGGGCGGAAGCTCTACGAGGCGATAGGCGTCGACGCGTTCGAGCACTATCCCATGCACTTCGAGGACCTCAAGAA
Source organism: uncultured Eubacteriales bacterium (assembly GCA_964456615.1). Lineage (GTDB taxonomy): Bacteria > Actinomycetota > Coriobacteriia > Anaerosomatales > CAVRZR01 > CAVRZR01. The sequence goes on from CAYWCB010000038.1 coordinate 4,133, forward strand.
GGCCCGTCTCACGTAGGGAAGGTCAGCCGCGGCCAGCAACGGCAAGGCCACCTGCCGCCCGCACCGGGGGCACGCCCGGCGGGCGTGGAGCGATACGGAGTGTGTCGGGACTGGCGCGCCTCTCTAGGACGCCTCGAGCAGCCGCTTCATGGGTCCGAGATAGTAGTCGTCCCAGCCGGTGTCGAAATCGGCCGCCTCGTCGTCGGGGACGTTGGCGTGCGAGAGCTCGAGAAGCGTGCCGCCGCCGTCCATGTCCCAGAGCGTGAAGGTCGCTATCGAGGGTTCGTCCCAGTCGCCCCCGTACCACTCTTGGACGCGGCGTTGGCCCGGCTCGATCTCGAGGTTGCGCCCGTGCACGTCGCCGCCCCACAACTCGAATTCCGTCCCGGGCCGGTCGACCATGATCGCCCTGGCGCCGCTCCAGGTCTCGATATGCACGGGATCGGTGAGCGCTGCCCACACGAGCGCGCGGCTTGCGGCGATCCGGTACGTCTTCTCGAGGTCCATGTCCGCCTTGATCGTAGTGCCCCACCACGACGTGCTGCCCCGAAGCCTCTCAGTCTCTATGCCCGTTTTCAAGGACGAGTCGCGCGGCAGGTGTTGAGACCGGCGCTGGCTGGGTATGCGTTGCATAGGCACGAAGAAGGGACGGCCGAGGATGCGAGAAGGCGAGACGATACGAGACGACGACGCCTTCGTCCGCGAGGGCGGCGTCTTCGCGCCGAGGACGGGCGGTCGCGATGCCGGTTGCGACGAAGATGAGGGCGCGTGCGCACGCGACGACGTGCTCGAGGACCCGGTGAACGACGAGCACGTGCCGGGGACGGTCGACGACCTGCCCTACGACTACGGCACCGCGGAACCGGCGCCTACCGACCAGCGCCTCGGCACGATCGAGAGCGGTCCGGTCGTCGGGATGGGAGACGTCGGTCGGACCGGCTACGAGGAGGACGTCCAGGAGCCACCGCTTGGCGCTGCCGACGAACGCGACCTATGGAGTAGGCAGAAGGGGCTGTTCGAACCAGCACGGGCGACGTCGTCTGGCTTGGGTGTCAGAGCGCGGCGTATCATGGAACCGCGACGCGACAGGTGAGAGGTGACCGGCGATGACCATTGATGAACTGAAGCGCGAAGCGCTGAGCTTGGATGCTTCCGGCCGCGCCGATCTAGCGAGGGAACTGCTCTCCAGCCTTGACGACCTCCCGGAGGACGAGATTGAGCGCCTTTGGGTCGAAGAGGCGCTCCGGCGAGACGCGGAGATCGATGCCGGCACTGCCCGCATGATCCCCGCTGATGAAGTGTTCGCAGCCGCCCGGGCGCGGCTGCGTTGAGGTATTCCCGCGCCTTCCACGAAAAAGCAAGCGCTGAGTTCGACGAGGCTGCGGCGTTCTATGCGCTCGAGCGAGCGTCTCTGAGCGAGGCCTTCATCTCGGCGGTCGAGGATGCAGTCGCGTGCGCAAAGCGCAATCCAGAGGCCGCTCCGGTTGTTCGGGGGCGAGTACGTCGTATCCGTGTCAACCGGTTCCCGTACTCCGTCATGTACTCCGCAGTCGACGGGAGTATCCGCGTGCTGGCCGTGGCACACGATCGCCGTCGGCCCTTCTACTGGGCGCATCGTCGCTAGACGGCGTGCGGTTCGAACAAAGGCTTCCCGATATCCTCGGCCTCAAAGACCGAGTCCGAGCCGTATCCGAGGCAAGGCCTCGGATACGGGTGAAGCCTCAAACGATCGACGAGGGCGTGAAGCAGCCCTACAACCTCCCGGACATGAGCGCAGAAGACGTCGAGAGCGTCGAGCGCGCCTTGGGCGAAGACGCCGCGGGACCGCTCGTCGACTCCGAGGAGGGCACGAGCGCGACGGGGAGCGTGTCGCCGACGAGCGCGAGGGTCTTGGCGAGCCGGACAGGAGCTAGTCCGTGCAGCGCCTAGTTCACGTCGATGAGCGAGTCCGTGGGCGCGTGCGTATCCGTGAGCAATGGCACGTCGCCCGTCAGTATGCGACCCGTGTAGAGGTCGCGCGCGAAGCCCTCGAACCCCGGTATGGTGACGAGCCCGTCCACGCGGCCCTCTATCCTGCGGGCGAGTTCTCCGGCAGGCAGGTTCTGGTCGGTCGCGAGCACGATGATGTTGCGGTTCTGCTGCAGGACAGGATCGTCCCCGATGCCGATCGGGAACGCCCACACGTTCTTCCAGACATCGCTCACTGTCCGGTGCATGCTTCGGAAGAGCCTGCTGCGTTCGCCCTCGATCGACCCGATGCAGTTGTAGGCGATCGCCCCGTCCGGCGACATGCGCGCCTTCACCTCCCGGAAGAACTCGGTCGTGGTGAGGTGGAAGGGAAGCGAGTCGGCGTAGTACGCATCAACGATCACGATGTCGTAGGTCTCGGAGGCGCGCTGGACGTATCGGCGCCCATCCTCAGTGAAGAGCCGGATCCGCGCGTCACTCGGCAGTTCGAAGTACCGCTTCGCCACGTCGACGACGACGGGGTCGATCTCCACCGTGTCGACGATCACGTCGGGATAGTCGCGCCAGTACCTCTTCGTGACCGTGCCGCCACCCAGCCCGAGCACCAGAACGCGCTTCGCGTCGGGTTTGAGCACCATCGGCAGGTGCAGGTAGTCGGGATAGCGGATGCCGCTCGAGAACGGGTCGTCGAGGCGCATGGCCGACTGGTGGCTCCGGTCGAAACGCAAGTGCCGCTGGGCGCGGCCCTCGGTCACGGAGATCCTGTGGTACTGCGTGTCCTTCTGGAAGAGCACCTTCTCGCCGAAGGTGTTGATCTTGGGCGGTGGAGCCACTCGCGTCAGGACGAATCCGCCTACCAGGGCCCCCACGACGACGACGGCGAGGGTGGCCGGCATCGCTGCTGTGGAAAGCGTCGGATGCGGTGACGTGGCCGTGGCCCGAGCCGCGGCGCCTTCGGTGCCCGGCCTCCTCCAGAGCTGTGCGTCGTCTCCCACAAGCACCGGGAGCGTGAGCGCGAGCATGGATGTCGCGAAGAGCGCGAACCCGATCCCGATGATGAGCGGCTCGAGCGAGAGCAGGGGGATGAGCCAGAAGGCGGTCGCCAGCGTTCCGACGATGCTTCCCGCCGTCGAGACCGCGTACAGCCCGCCGGCCGAGCGCCCGATGCGCGCCAGGCCGGCGCCGGCGGCGATCCTCACGCCCATCGGCGAGACGACCGCCAGCAGCAGCGCGGGCAAGAAGAAGACAGCCGCGACCGCCACGAGCGAGCCCGTTCGCGGTCCCAGTTCGGCGGCATGCGGAAGGACCATCTTCGCCGCGACCGGCGCGAGAACCGTGAGAAGCCCGGCGAGGGCGATCATGGGCGCGAGCATGCGCGAGGCACCGAGGCGGTCGGCGATCTCGCCACCGAGCCAGTAGCCGAGGCTCAGGGCGACCATGACGACGGAGATCACGCTGCCCCACACGAAGATGGAGTTGCCCAGGAACGGAGCGAGCACGCGCGTGGCGACGAGCTCGAGCCCCATGATGGCGCTTCCGCACACGAACACAATGAGGTAGAGCATCGGCGATTCCAGTCGATTCCTTGCTGCCGCGGCATGCCCGAGCGAGTGTCTTCCGGGCGCACGGTTCGCGGCTGCGCGAGCTACGGAGACGGGACAGGGGGTATCTTCGCACGACTGAAGCGAGCAAACGCGATTCCGTGATGGCGGGCGCCAGGCTCGACGGGGAGGCCAGGACCCCCGTGCCCGGCAGGCGCCTCGGCTATCATGTGCTGCGATGTGCGGCCCCGTTGTCCTACGTGACGCGGTGTCGGCAGGCGAACAGATCGAGGAGCCGTCGTGGCCGAGTGCTCGTTCCACCCTGGGGTTGAGACCGAGATGCGCTGCGCGGAATGCGAGCGGCCCATCTGCCCCAAGGAGATGGTCCTCACCCCGGTAGGCTACAAGTGCCCCGTCTGTGCCAAGCCGAAGCGCAGCCAGTACGTGTACGTCAAGCCGCGGCAGCTCGCCGGTGCGGTCGGGGCCGGCGTGGTGGCCGGGCTGGGCGGGGGTTGGCTGCTGGGCGCCTTCGGCCTTCGGTTCTTCCTCATAGGTATCGTCTGGGGCATGCTCGTGGGCGAGGCGGTCCGGCGAGGTTCGGGGGGACACCGCGGGCCGATACTGGCAGTCGTGGCAGTGGCGTCTATCGTCGTCGGGTCGCTGCTCGGCGGGTTGAATCTGGTCACGATGGTGCTCGGCGTGGTGGGGGCGGTCTCGACCCTCTTATGGACATGGGGCCGCTAGGCATTCAGCCGTCCGTCGCCGCGGCCCCGCGTGTCGGGTGACCGGCCGACGTCGGGCGGGGCGTCGAGTGTCCGCGAAGCAGATGTAGATTCAGTGAATCCGCTGCTCAAGGCGGAAGAACGGCTTACTCTTTGCGATAGGAGCATGGGTCTCGACGGATATGGAGGTGCGTTTGTGCCCACGCAGAGCCGCAGGATTCTCGTCGTCGAGGACGAGAAGGCGATCCGCGACGTCGTCGCCGCCTACCTGGAGCGCGAGGGCTTCTGGGTGACGCCGGCCGCAGACGGTCGTGCCGCGCTCGACGAGTTCGCCAAGCGCTCGTTCGACCTCATCGTCCTCGACCTGATGCTGCCCGAGGTCCCGGGCGAGGAGGTCTGCCGCACGATCCGTGACGCCTCCGACGTCCCGATCATCATGCTGACGGCGAAGGGCGATGAGGAGGACCGGATCGCCGGTCTCGAGCTCGGAGCCGACGACTACCTCGTCAAGCCCTTCTCGCCGCGCGAGCTCGTCGCGCGGGTCCGGGCCCTGCTGCGTCGAGCGCATGTGAGCGAAGAACCGCAGCGTGAGCGGCTGGACTACGCCGACCTCGAGGTGGACGTGGCGGGCCACAAGGCGTTCCTCGGCGGGCAGGAGCTCGATCTGACGGCGAGCGAGTTCAAGCTGCTCGTCACGCTCGCGCGCTATCCGGGGCGCGTGTACTCGCGCATGGAGCTCGTGGAGAAGGTCCTCGGCTACGACTTTGAGGGCTACGAGCGCACCATCGACAGCCACGTGAAGAACTTGCGCGCGAAGCTCCACGACGATCCGCGCGAGCCGCGGTTCATCTACACCGTGCACGGCGTGGGCTATCGATTCGAGTCTCCGATGGAAGCCGAGGAGAGCGGTGGCTCGTCGACGTAGTCCCCTTGGGACGAGCCGGTTCGGGCGACGGATGGCCGTGTCCTTCGCCCTTGTCGCCGTCCTGACGGCGGTTCTCGCAGGGGTGATCCTCAGCCTCGTGTGGCTCGAGCAGTTCGACACGTACGTTCGCGACAACGTCACGGCCACGGCAAGGAAGGCCGCCGACAACATCTCGAGCCGCTACGAGGCGTACGGCACGTGGAACGCGTGGGTATTCGACCAGCTGTCGCAGTTCAGCATCATGAGTGGGTACGCGGTGCAGGTGGTGGACGCGGGGGGAGGGAGGCTCTACGACGACCGGGAGATCGCGGCGCACGTGTACGGGCAGCAGGTGCCCGGTGCAGAGGACGTGGAGCTCTCGGATGCCCCGGTCGCGATCGTGCCCGTGACAGCCGGAGGTGAGGTCGTCGGCTATGTGCGCATGTGGACGCTCGGCGGAGGGGACGCGCTGCTCTCGGACAACGACCTGCGGTTCCGGCGAGGTGCCCTGTACGCTCTGGCGACGGCGGGCCTCATCGCGGCGCTCCTGGCCACGGGCATCGGGCTCCTCTACGCGTCGCGGCTCGTCAGGCCGGTGGAGCTCATCACGGACACCGCCGAGGCGCTGCGAACCGGCGATCGGGCAGCGCGGACCGGCATGAGCGGGCGCGACGAGATCGGGCTGCTGGGCAAGACGTTCGACGAGATGGCCGACGCGATCGAGGCCGATCGAGAGTTGGAGCGCAGGCTCACCGCCGACGTGGCTCACGAACTACGGACGCCGCTGCAGGCCATCCAGGCCACGGTCGAAGCGATGCAGGACGGTGTTCTGCCGATGGACGAGGAGCATCTGTGCGTCGTTCGCGACGAGACGGTGCGGCTCGCGCGCCTCGCCGACGGCATCCTCGAACTCACGCGCCTCGAGCGCGGCGCGATTCCCATGCGTCTGGCGCGGGTCGACCTTGCCGATCCTGCCCGCGCGGCGGTCGATTCCCATCGCGCGCTCTTTGAATCGAGCAACCTCGTGCTCTCTCTGGATGTGAGCGACGGAGTGTGGATGACTGGCGATACCGATCGGCTGCAGCAGGCCATCGGCAACCTGCTTTCGAACGCAGCGCGCTACACGCCGGAGGGCGGCCGCGTGGCCGTCGCCGTTCGCGCCGAAGGCGACGAGGCTGTCGTCAAGGTGTCGGACACGGGAATCGGCATCTCCGATGCCGACATCGCGCACGTGTTCCAGCGCTTCTGGCGGGCGGGCTCGGCGCGCGACAGGGCGTCCGGCGGGCTCGGTATCGGGCTGGCGGTCGTCAAGGAGATTGTGGATCGGCACAAGGGAAGCGTCGGCGTCTCGCGTCGCGCGGGGGGTGGAACGACCTTCACGCTCAGGTTCCCGCGCTCCGGCGGCGTGTTCGCCTGAGGTCGCGACGCCGGCCGTCGTGACGGGTCACTCCGGCGGTGTCAGGCCGGGTGGGACGGGGAGCGGTTCTGCTTCGGGCCACCTGGCGACGACCACCACCTGGTCTGCGCCCGCCTGCACGGGGTAGGACTCCATGACGGGTCCGGTGATCCAGACCTCGACGACGTCCCTCACGCGCAGGTCATCCGCCGGGATGCGCTCATGGCCGTTCTCGGACGTGCGCCGGAAGATGCCGGTGTCGTCGGTCACGGTCACGAACGCCGCGTCGTATTCGAGCTGGGGCCCCAGGCTTGCATCCCACGCGACGAGCATTCCATGCGCATCGCCTCTGTCGATCGAAGTGACGACACCGAGGAGTTGCGCGTCGCCCCCCTTCGGGCCGTCGCCCGTGCAGGCGAACAGCGCGAGCGATGCCACGAGAGCCATGGCCGTGAAGTAGGGCGTCACGAGCGATGCGGCTGGCCTCTTCATGTCCCGCGCCTCCTCGCTCGCATGCACCGGCTGCAGGTAGGGTACCCTGACGGAGCGGGCCTCATCGGGTGTCGAGTGCTGGAGGTGACGTGGTTCTCGGGTACTCCATCCAACCCGGACTGATCACGGCGGGCGGGATTCTCGTCGGTCTGCTCGTCATCCTCACGATGCTCGTGGGCCTGCGGATCATCCACTTCAAGGGGCGTCGGCACCTGCGGGTGCACAAGAGCCTCGCGTGGTCGGTCGTCGTCGTGGCAGCAGTCCACGGGCTCCTCGCTCTCGCGTACTTCGAGGGATGGAAGGTCCTGTCCTGAGTGTCGGACGTCGCGTCCACGCGGTTGGTTCACGCGGTCGGCACACGCGGCGCAGCGGCAGGCGACAGCTTGACCTACAATGAGCCAAGAAGCCGCGTCTCCCCGCCATGCCGAACCCCCTCGATCCGCCTGTCGCGGCGACACCTCGTTGGCGCACACACCCGGAAAGGGAGGACTATCGTGCAGCAGTCCTACGATCTACGACCCGACAGCCAGGGCAAGGTCCGCGATCTCTACGACCTGGGCGACAGACTACTCATCGTAGCGTCGGACCGGATCAGCGCGTTCGACGTCGTGCTTCCCGACCCCATCCCTTACAAGGGCGAGGTACTCACCAAGCTCTCGCTGTTCTGGTTCGAGCTCCTCGGCGACATCGTGCCGAATCACCTCCTCTCGACCGACGTGGCCGACCTCCCGAGCGAGTTCCAGAGGTACTCGGACGAGCTGCGCGGGCGCTTCATGCTCGTGAGGAAGGCGAACGTCTTCCCGGTCGAGTGCATCGTTCGGGGCTACCTCGCCGGGTCGGGATGGAAGGAGTACCAGACGTCGGGCACGGTGTGCGGCATCGCGCTCCCTGAAGGCCTGCGTGAGTCCGACCGGCTCGAGGAGCCGCTCTTCACCCCATCGACGAAGGCCGAGATCGGCGAGCACGACGAGAACATCTCCTTCGAGCGTATGGTCGAGATCGTCGGGAAGGAACCTGCCGAGGAGCTGCGATCGGCCTCGATCGCGGTGTACTTGAATGCGCGGGACCACGCAGCCGGGCGCGGCATCATCATCGCCGACACGAAGTTCGAGTTCGGCCTGATCGACGGCGTCACGACGCTCATCGACGAGGTCCTGACGCCGGACTCGAGCCGTTTCTGGCCCGCCGACGACTACGAGCCGGGCAGAGGGCAGGCCTCTTTCGACAAGCAGTACGTGCGCGACTGGCTGGAGGACAGCGGGTGGGACAAGAACCCGCCCGCACCCGCACTGCCTGCCGACGTGATCGCCGGAACGAGCGAGCGATACATCCGCGCCTACGAGCTCATCACGGGCGGCGCCTTCGAGTCCGAGGGCAGGGTCCCGTAGGTGGCACGCCGGAGCCCCCTCAACAGGCGCTACCAGAAGGACGCGAAGGTAGGGAGCACGCGCAAGAGCGCGGCTGCGGTGAAGCCGAAGCGCTCGAGCGCCGGAAGCACCCCCGGTTCGTCGGCGAAGAAGAGCTCGGGGACGAGTACCGGCCGTCCGCAGAGGATCCAGCTCCCGCCCGAGATCAAGCGCCTTCAGAAGATCGTCTTCGGCCTCCTTGGTGTGGCGGTCGCCGTCTCCCTGCTGTACCTGTGGAAGGCCGAGTCGTGGGGCAGAAGCAGCGCCCTGATGCTGGGTGTCGCCTACGCCTGCATGTTCGTCGCCCTCTACATCGACTTCGCGAAGGTGAGGCCGGTGGTCAAGGCGGCTCGGAAGGGCGAGCCGCTGCCGG
>CAYWCB010000039.1:0-4387 GCA_964456615.1 uncultured Eubacteriales bacterium
GCGGCTTCTCCGGTGGCGGCGGAGGCGGCGGAGGAGGCGGCGGCGGGGGCGCGGGCTAGCCAGGACGCGGGTCGGCCGATCAGTCTTCACTGTCTCTGCGATCTCGGCTTGTGCTGCGACTGGCCGCTCGTCAAGAGGCGGCCAATGCCACCTTTCGCAGAACGTGCTCGCCAGCGCGTGCGGCATCCATGTCGGCCCACGGGTCGTGCCCGAGCTCTCTGAGTCGCCGCAGGACTGCCTCGGCGGTGAACCGCTTCGGATCGAGATCGCCTCGGAGTTCGTCCCACTCGACCGGCACCGCGATCGGTGCCCCCAGCCGCGCACGGGTCGAGTAGGGCGCCACCGCGGTCGCCCCTTGCGAATTGCGCACGTAGTCGATGAAGACCCTGCCGGATCGGAGCTTCTTCGCCATCTGGCTCGTGAGCGACGACGGGTCCTCAGCGACGAGCGACTCGACGAACGACTTCGTCCAGGCGCGGGCCTCGTTGTAGGCGAGCGACGGCTCGACTGGGACGACGACGTGCAGACCCCTGCCCCCGGTCGTCTTCACGAACGGTGTGAATCCGAGCGGCTCCAGTCGCTCGCGCACGAGCAGTGCCGTCTCGACGACTCGCGGCCACGTCACTCCCGGACCCGGGTCGAGGTCGAAGACGAGCCGGTCGGGCATATACGGCTGATCCACGCATGAGCCCCACGTGTGGATCTCGAGCACGCCGAGTTGCGCGAGCGAGAGCAGGCTTGCGACGTCGTCGATCCACAGGTAGAGCGCCGGGCCGTCCTTCTCCTCGATGGTGATGGTCTTTAGCGAGCGCGGCATGCCGTCATCGGGGTGTTTCTGGTAGAAGCAGCCCTTGCCGCGGCCGATGGGGCAGCGAACGAGCGTCAGCGGGCGTCTCTCGACGTGCGGAAGCATGTGCTGTGCGACGGCCTCGTAGTAGCGGACGAGATCGAGCTTGGTGAGCGCGCTGTCTTCGAAGAGCAGCTTCTCCGGGTTCGTGACCCTGACACCGGCGACGCTGGTGTCGGGACCGAACTCCCGCGCGCCGCGCGGGTGTGGCGGGCCGACGGCGGTGGTGCGGACGGAACCGGCGGCGGGCGGGCGCGCCACTCCCGTTGCGGCCTCGGTCACCTCGAACGTGACCTCGGTCGGTGCCTTGTCCTCCCGCAGGCCCCGGAACGATGGCTGGCGAATGAGGCCGTCGCGCGTCCACTCGGCGAAAGCGACCTCGGCGACCAGCTCGGGCCTGACCCAGTGGGCCTTGGCGCCAAGCCGCGGAGGATTCGCGAACGGCGGGTCGTCGATCTCGAGATCGTCGAGGCGCTTGCGCAGGTCGGCGAGCGTCCGCTCGTCGAAGCCGGTACCGACCCGACCGGTGTAGCGCAGGTCGCCCTCGGCCGTGTAGACGCCGAGCAGCAGCGCGCCGAAGCCCTTCCGGCTGCCGCCGGGCTCGGTGAAGCCGCCGACGACGAACTCCTGCTCCTCCGTGCACTTGACCTTGAGCCAGTCGCGCGTGCGGCCGCCGACGTAGGGCCGGTCGGCGCGCTTGGAGACGGAGCCCTCGAGGCCGAGCTCGCACGCCTCGCGCTGGAACTCGCTGCCTTGGTCGGCGTAGTGGTCGGCGTAGCGTATCGGTGAGGCGAGTGTCCCTCCCGGGGGCTGCGCTCCTCTCGGGGGCTGCGTTTCGAGCAGCGCGCGCAGCAGCTCCTTGCGCTCGAGGAGCGGCGCGCTCCTGAGATCGTGACCTTCCAGGTGGAGCAGGTCGAAGACGACGTACACGAGCCGCTCGGTGCGCTTGTTCGCGATCGCGTCCTGCAGGGTGCCGAAGTCGCTCACTCCCGCCGAATCGAACGCCACGACCTCGCCGTCGAGAACGGCGGAGCCAACAGGCAGCCGCTCGAGCGCATGGGCGATCGGCGCGAACGCCGTCGTCCAGTCGAGTCCGTTCCGCGTGAGGAGACGCGCGCGCCCGCTTTCGAGGACGGCCTTGATTCTGTAGCCGTCGTACTTCACCTCGTGGATCCAGCCCTCGCCGTCGGGTGCTTCGTCGACGAGGGTCGCCAGGTGGAGCGGAGCGTCGACCGGAGGCGGGTCGGAGCCGGGAGGCAGCGGGGGCGCGGAGGCGTCGGCGCGAGCCGCCCGTGTCTCTGTCGCCGCTGTCGGCTCTCCGGCAGCGACCTGCTCGATCGTTCGGCCACTCAGCACGCTCGCGGGCCTCTCCGCGAGGATCTCGAACTCCGCCGAAGGTCGCGCGAACTCGTCGCGCTCCTTGATGAGCAGCCAGTTCTCGGCGCGCTCGTTCTCGCGCGGCTTGAGGCGAACGAGCGTCCAGCCGCCCTCGAGTTTCTCGCCGTGCAGTCGGAACTTGAGGTCGCCCTTCGCGAGACGAGCGGCCGGCTCGGCCGCCGCTCGGGCACCCCCCTTGTAGGCATCCGCCGGTTGCGGCTCCCACCAGCCGCGGTCCCAGACGATGACGGTCCCGGCACCGTACTCGCCTTCCGGGATGACACCCTCGAACGAGGCGTACTCGATCGGGTGGTCCTCGACGTGCACCGCCAGCTTCTTGTTCCGAGGATCGAGAGACGGGCCCTTTGGGATGGCCCAGGACAAGAGCACACCGTGGAGTTCGAGTCTGAAGTCGTAGTGCAGACGGGACGCATCGTGCTTCTGCACGACGAACGAGCCGGCGCCTGCCGGTGCCGGCTCGCGTGCGTTGGACGGCGGCCTCGCCTCCGCCCGCGCCGACTCTGCCGCAGGCTCGGGCGTCTTGTCGAAGCGACGTTTGCGTGCGTACTCGTCGAGCGGCATCGTGTGCTCGGTTCGTCGGGGTGCAGGCGGCTCGGCGCGCGGCTCTCGGCCCTACGCCTCGCGCGCGGCCTTCTTCTCCTCGAGGCTTCGCTTCAGAAGCGACATGATGTCGACGACCTCGGCGCCCTCCGCTTCTTGGGCAGGAGGCGGCGACTCGACGGTCTCGCCTCCGGCCTTGCGCTTGATGAGCGCGAGCAGGTCGTCGTGGTAGGTGTCCGCGTACGCCTCGTCGTCCGGATCCCACTCGGTCTCCATGGATTGCACGAGCTGACCCGCCATCTTGAGCTCGGCATCGGTCACGCCGAGCGCCTTCAGGTCGCCTACGGGCAGGTCAAGGTCTTCGGCGCCACGCAACTCGTACGGGTAGCGGACGAGTTCGAGCACGATCGCGTCGCCCTCCGGCACGAGCAGACCGAGTCGCTGCCGCGTCCGGATGACGACCTTGACGACGGCCGTGCGACCGGTCGAGCGCAACGCCTCCCGCAGCAGCGCATACGCCTTCTTGCCTGCCGTGGACGGCTCAAGGTAGTAGGGCTTCTCGAAGTACTCGATCGGAACGTCTTCCCGGCAGACGGCGCCGAGGATGTCGATCGTCTGCGTTGCCTCGACGTTCGCCGCTCGGAAGTCCTCATCTGTGATCGTGACCCAGCGGCCCTGTTCGTACTCGTATCCCTTCACGATGTCTTCCCACGCGACGGCCTCGCCGGTGTTCGCGTTCACGCGCTCGTTGTGTATTGGCGCCATGTCGCGCTTGTCGAGCATGTGGAACGAGAGCTTCTCCGCGTTGTTCTCGGCGGTGTAGATGCTCACGGGGATGGCTACGAGTCCGAAGGAGATGGAGCCTCTCCATATCGCGCGTGCCATGAGCGCCTCCTTCGAGATGGGACGAGTCGTCGGCCGACCCCTCGGGTGCGTGGACAACTGCACCACGGCGGCACCGCGCTGCTCGGCAGGCCACGATCCTGCGGAGATTCTTCCCCGAGCCTGTTGTCTCCGTTCGCGCGGATGACGGCGCGCGTTCGATGCGGCGCTAGGCGTCAGCCTAGCTGTCGGCTTGCTCCCCGATCTCGCGGGCACGGTCCTGCAGCCGCGCGCGGATCTCGTCGGATGGACCCGCGTAGAGCGTCACCAGACGTGAGATGGCAGTCACCACGTAGATCTGCCCGATGAGCGCCTGAAGGACCACGAGCGAGCGCCCCAGGTCGGTGCCGGGGGTGTAGTCGCCGTACCCGACGGTGGTCATTGTGATGAAGCTCATGTAGACGAAGATCGCCGGCTGCGAGATGTGGCCCTGGTCGAGGAAGGCAGCCGACGACAGCGAGTTGATGGCCAGGTACAGGAAGGCGAAGAAGAGCCCGATCATGAGGTACGCGCTCAACGCGGCGGCGCGTGTCCGGCCGGTGACGCGCTTGTAGGTGAAGATGCGCGACAGGATCGCGACCGGCGACACGAACAGCAGCGCCGCGAGGATGGCGTAGATAGCGCCTGAAGCCGAGGACCTCGGGATGATGCTCGATGTCGCCGCGATGGCGATCGCGGCCAGGAATGCGAAGGCCGTCCCGGCGTACGCGATGCGCATGG
>CAYWCB010000039.1:4397-6501 GCA_964456615.1 uncultured Eubacteriales bacterium
CGAACGCGCGCGAGGCCGAGCGCGATGATCAGGACGAAGCAGACAAGCGCGGCATCGAGCACCAGCGTCCACGGTGTCGTGGGGACGGCGATGAGGACCGCGACCGTGAAGAACAACAGCAGCAGCAGAATGCCCCACTGGTCGATGCGCGACTCCTGGACCTCGTCGGCCATCTGCGACCCCCTTCGGGCGATGCCACCTGCGCGAACCAGACTAGCACGCGCCTGGGGCGTTCCGGCGGGCTGCTGCGCCCCGAATGCGACCCCTCGCAGCGGTGCCGTGGCGCGGCACTACAGCAGGTTCGACGCGAGGCGGCTGATCGAGTCCATGAAGCGCTTGAACGCGCTCCAGGACTCGACCTCTTCGAGTGTGACTTCGCGGCACTTCTCGAGGTCGGCGAGGAAGATCTCCTCCTGTCGCCTCGCGAGCTCCTCGTCATACATCCACACCATGAGTTCCTTGTGCAGGTGCAGCGAGCGCATGTCCATGTTCATGGTGCCTATGGAGCCTAGCGTGCCGTCGATGACGATCGACTTCGCGTGGAAGAACCCGGCCATGTAGAGGTAGACCCGTCCTCCTGCGAGGAGGACGGGTCTCCAGAACGACTGCGCGGTGCGGAACGCGATCTTCTTGTCCGGCCAGCCGGTCATCATGAACTTCAGGTCGATGCCCGCCAGCGCGGCGTTCACGACGGTGTCCAGCATAGTGGAGTCGGGCACCCAGTAGGGCGACTGTATCCAGACGCGTTCGGAAGCGCCGGAGATCGCGATCTCGTGCGTACGCGTCGCGGAGGACCAGTAGTCCTCCACACCCTGTGCGACCACCTGAAACATTCGGGGGTCCTCACAGATCTGAGCTCCCTCGGCCGGGAAGTACGTGGGGTTGAAGAGGCTTTCCCGATAGACCTCGTACCAGCGGTCGGAGAAGAGCTTCTGCAACTCGCCCACAGCCGGTCCCGTGAACCGCAGACCTGTGTCGCGCCAAGAGGGGTACTTCTTGCCGCCGTCGATGTACTCCTGTCCGACGTTCGCGCCGCCCGTGTGTCCGATCTCGCCGTCGATGACCGTGATCTTGCGGTGATTGCGGTAGTTGAGCTTGCCGATCTGCGTGACGTCCGAACCTACCTTCGCACCGGCCTTCTCAAGCGCCTTGAGCTGGTCCTTCTTGTACTGGATGTTGCCGAGGAAGTCGTTCAGTATCCGGACCTCAACGCCTGCCCGAACGCGCTCCAGCAGCGCATCGCAGATCTTGGCCGTGAGCTCGTCGCGCTCCCAGATGAAGTACTGCATGTGGACGAACTGCTTCGCGTTCCTGATGTCTTCGATGAGTACGGGGAAGTACTCCTCGCCGCTCGGATATATGACGACATCGCACGCGGGAAGCGGCGGTGCTGCCTGCTGCACCTCGATCGACGCGATGACGCGTCCGACGCCGGTGCCGGAGTACTCCTCTCTTGCGGCCTCCGTGTGTGCCGAGTAGCGCTCGTAGAAGGCGTCCATGAAGGGCTGCCGTACCTTCCTGAGCTGCGCGACCCACTCGCGTTTCGCGGTGATCTTCTGCCAGTCGCGGCCGGCGAAGAAGTAGATGAGCAAGCCAACGACGGGCAGCGCGAAGAGAACGAGGATCCACGCGAGGGTGAGCGACGGCTCGCGGTTCTGCGAGACGATGATAAGGATGACTGCGATCCAGTAGAGGAGGAGGGCCAGATACAGGACAAGCGACAGCGTGTCGGTCATGCAGCTCTCCTGGCTCGGCCTGCTCCGTCTTCGCGGCGCACAGGCGGGCTTGCTCCACCCAGGCGGTTGCGAGTCCATCCTACCGCAAGGCTGCTGCGCGGAGACCGCCGTCGTTGCTGCTCAGGCCTTCCGTCGCTATACTCGCGGGTGCGCTCGCGGGGGTGTCGGGTCCCCCTGCAGCGTCGCGGAGAGTTGTCCGAGTGGTTGAAGGAGCACGACTGGAAATCGTGTGTGCCGGCTTGAACCGGTACCCAGGGTTCGAATCCCTGACTCTCCGCCAGATCGATTCCCGACGCGGCCGGTGACCCCGGCCGCTTTGTATTGCCGGCGTACAGGTCGCAACGCGCTCGATCCACCCGCCGAGTCCA
>CAYWCB010000039.1:6511-12464 GCA_964456615.1 uncultured Eubacteriales bacterium
CGGCCCGCTTCCCGTTCGAGCAGCGAACTCGTACTCTGCCCGTTTGGCTATCGCAGAGGATGAGCGAACGCGCCGACCGGCCTCACGGCAAGAGGCCGCATCCCGGCTACGTACTCGACTTCTGCGGCCCCGCCGAAGCGTATTCGTCCCACCGTCCTGGCCCGCTCGGCGAGCCGGTCGACGACCACGTTGTCGAGTGGCGCGACGGGAAAGACGCGGACTGTGGGGGTCCCGTTGCCCTTGCCGGTCTCATCCGCAATGTGGGCGAAGTCCCAAACGCCTGCGATCCGCCCGTTCACCAGGACGACCGGCGCGCAGTTCCCGGCCGCGTCGAAGGCGAAGCGTCGGGCGATGTCGTCGATGAAGCGTGACCGATCGATGTAGCCGATCACGAGCGGGTCGTTCGCGGGCAGTAGCGCGACGCTCGGCATATCGACGAGTGCCGCGCGCTCGAGCTCCTCGGCGTCGGCGGCGTGCATCAGCCACAGGTCGTCGCTGTCGTCGAAGCTCACTTCGACAAGCTCGTCTTCGAGCGCCTCGAGCGCCCGCTTCACCCGCTTGAGGTCCATCCCGGTCCACCACGCCGCATCGCGTCGCGAGACGGGCCCGAAGCAGCGCACGTACGCTCGAAGCAGCAGAGGACGAGCGGTGTCCTCGTCGTATGTGTCGAGATCGAGATCGGGCAGGGCGGCCGCGAACGGGACGTACGTGGGCTGTCGTCCGAACCGACCCCCGGCCGGCGCGCTCGGCAGGACCAGGCATTCGGCCGTCATGAGCGTGATCACCGCCGCAAGGCCGACCGATGGGCGGAGCTGCTCGCGGAGCTGCTGGCGCGTCAGCGGCTCCTCGGCGATCGCCTCGAGCACCCGGGCGGAAAGACGCTCGTAGGTCGCCGCATCCACGCCGCGGTCTTGCGCGAAGTCGCGTGCGTAGCGCACGACCTGGCGCCTGCTCGCAGCGTGGGCGATGGTCACGAGGTTGCGGCGAATGGCGTACATCTGTCCACGCATGCAGCGCAACCGCACGAGAGAGCGGCGATGGTCGAGTGCCTGATCGAGCGCCGCAGGCACGAAGCCGGGGAAGCGCGCAGCGAGCGAGAGATACGGGGCGGCCGGGTCGTTGCAGAGCAGACCGACGATGTCTGCCGTGATCGACTCGGGGCTCCGAGGCTCCCACGGACGGTCTAGGTGGTGGCGTGCCAGCACTCGGGCGAGCACGCGCGACGAGTCGTGGGCGCGTGCCGAGGGTACCGGGCACGCCGCGGCCGTAGCCGGTTCCTCCTCGCCCCGGCGCCTGCGCCGCTCGCTGCCGAGAGAGGCCGGGAGGTTGTCGACGTCGACGCCCGCGATATCCCCAGCCAGGTCCGCCACGCGCGAGAGCGCGAGCAGCACGTGCGCGGTGGCGAACGGGGAAGGCGAGTCCTTGCGGCCGAAAGAGAAGGCCTCGTAGCCGTGGTGCGTACGCACCGGTGTCACGCGTCCGTCAGCGCTGACGTTGTGGGCGATGAGGACTGCGGCTATCTCGGCTATCGCCCGCCGGTCCTCGGGGCGTGACTCGGTCCCGCTCCACAACTCGGGGAAGCGGCCTACGGCGTCGAGGACTGCGAGCGCGCTGTACCAGACGCTCGGCCACTTCACCGTCTTGAACTGATACCCGTGTCCGAACTCGTACGGGCGCTCCTCGGTGCGTCTGCGCCACAACTCCAGGGGGGTGCGCGCGGCCTCGATCGTGGCACGTGGACGGGCCTCATCGGGCAGCCGAGCGATGACGCGCAGGCCTTCCAGAGTGATCTGCGGGCACGTGTCCACAGCGCGCGTGACATCTCGCATCGGCCCCCCGTGCTTGGGATGGCAGCACCAGCCCAGCCCCTGGGGTGTGCGCTCGAGGTCGCTGACGAGCCTCTCTGTCGCCTCCTTCAGCCGTCGGTCCGTCAACCCGAACCTGCCGAGCACATCGGCGATGGCGTTGGAGTCGCACGCGAGCCCCTCTTGCTCCGATCCATGGGACGCCGCCCAAGGCGCTCGGAACCTGCCGGATGTGTCGCGATTCCCCAGAAGGGCCTCGAGCAGCCCGTCGAGGCGCGGGTCGTCGCCGTGGGCGACGCCCATGTCGGCGAGTAGGTTGAGGCGGTTTGGCAGGAAGAGCGGGCTATGGTGCCCCGGCAGCTTCCTGTGCAGGTCTGCGGGTAGATCCTCCAGAAGCGTGCGGACCGCGGGGTGCCGCAGTGTCGCCGCGTGAGCGGCCGGGACCTCGGGATCGGCGTCACCGCCTCCGAGAACGCCCGTGAGAACCGCCCACGCCGCGAAGGGCTCGTCCGAGGCGAGCACCCAGTCGGTCGGGTCCGCGGGCAGACAACCGGTCTCGACCAGCGCGGCGATCGGGGCGGGGCTGGTGCGAACGTCCATGCGCCCATGATACGCGCGGACACCCTCGTGCGTTCCGGCTCCATGCACCGAGAAGCATGGAACACCGCCCCGCGCGACGCAGTTGGCCGTGTGCCTCTGCCACGTCCTACCAGCGAGAGCTCCCGGTGTCTTCCGCACAGCACGCCGAGCGAACCGCTCGTCGGAAATCTCGTCGCTGTGTCGTTCGTGTCTGTACGCTGAGAGACGGCACCAGGAGCGGCGTCAAGCGCGTGCAAGACTCGGGGCAGTCTTGCGCGATCCACCTCGACGGCGATCCACAAGACCGTGTGGCTGCCGGCATCCGTGCGCCGAGGTCCGTCTGACTTGAGCACCTAGCGGAGCGGAGACGGGCGAGGCGGACGGGGAGCGCGGGCGGCCCCGACGGCCATGGGGGCTCGCTTCGACTGCGATGATCGCTCGACCGTCCTGCGTGCGGGGCCCTTGCGGGTCCATGCAGGCACCTTGACAAGACAAGAGAGAAGGTGAGGCATGCGCACTCGCGTTCTCTGGATGACGCTGGCCGTGGCGCTCTTCGTCGCGATCGGCGTCACACCAGCGTTTGCCACTTCCTCTGGCGCTATCTTCACTACCACGGTCGACGGCTCGCGCGTGACGTCGGACATCTTCCCGGCCAAGCCGGATGTCTACCTGAGCGGTGGTCCGGGTGCGGCCGCCGTGTGCGTCCCCGGTCTTCCGGAAGGCTGGTATGTCTTCCAAGTCACAGACCCAACGGGCGCAACGCTGCTTTCGCAAGACCCCGTCGGTAGCCGTCGGTTCCACGTCAACGCCCTCGGCGTCATCGACGACGTCAAGGGGGCCGACTGGAACCAGGGCGGTGTGACCGCCTACTTCGAACATCACACGGGGACCGATGCGTCCCTGGGCGATCCGCCCTACAACGCGATCACCGTCCAGCTCATGCCGTTCGTCAACACGCCGAACACCAGCGGCGTGTACAAGGTCTGGGCGATGCTCGAGTCCGACTTCATCGCCGCCAACGGCGGCGGGAGCGCGCTCGCGCAGGTCGACCCCCCTGGACACGTTCACGGTTTCGTTCGGAGCAAGAGCAAGGTCTGGAGCTTCAAGGTCGGCGGCACCGCCGAACAGCGTCTGGTCGTGAAGAAGTTCTGCGACGCGAACGCCAACGGCACGTGGGACCCGGGCGAAGACGAGATCCTCGGTTGGCCCGCGAGGGTGGGCGAACCGAGCGCGGTTGAGTACGACCCGCTGTACACGCCCTTCGACATGATCACCGAAGTCCCCGGTGTGTGGACCGTTTCCGAGGGCGACGGGATGCCGTTCGATCCGAGGGCATGGAAGCAGACGGCGCTCATCGTCGACGGCGCGGCAAAGAAGCCGGCTCGCACGACGAGCATCAGGTTCTCCGCGAAAAACGGAGAGAAGCACACGGTGGTCTTCGGCAACGTGCCGCTCGGCGAGATCGTCGCCCACAAGTTCCACGACAGGAACTGCAACAAGGTCCAAGACAGCGGTGAGGAAGACGTCGCCGGCTTCCGCTTCACGTTGAAGGGAACGGTCGGCGCAGCGGTCGGCTACATGAAGACGATCGCGACCAACCCCAAGGGCCTGGCCGAGTTCGACAAGCTGCTCCCGGGCACGTACGTGCTTGCCGAGCAGCCAAGGAGCGGCTGGCTTCCGACCACCGACACGAGCAAGGAGATCCTGCTTCACACGTCAGGACCCGCTGTCGGCGGCAAGGTGGTCATCACCCGGGACTTCGGGAACGTGAAGTCCGTGCAGATCCGGGCGTTCAAGTTCCACGACGTGGACGGCAACGGCCGATGGGGCGATGGCGAACCGCCCGTAGAGGGCTGGGGCTTCATGCTCACCGGCATCGACAAGATGGGCAACGAGGTCGCTCTGCCCGGCCTTTCCGACGGGAAGGGCAGGATCGTCTGGGGCGACGCACCGACACTCTATCCGGGCGACTACGTCGTCCGAGAAGTGCCAAGGTCGGACACGGAGCTCGTTCTCGCAAGCGGCCTCTCCTACAGGGTGGACGGTGGGAGGATGGTCAGCGTGTCACCCGCCCGCAGCCTCGATGTCGAGACCGGCGCCGGCCAGGAGTGGTCCGTCTACTTCGGCAACTGCGCGCCCGGTTCCGTGGAGGCCGTCAAGCTTCAAGACGTTGACGGCGACGGCATAGGCGACCGACCGAAGGCCGGCTGGAAGATCACGCTCACCGGAACGACCGGCCGAGGTGACACGGTCGACCTGACAGGTACGACAGACGATTCGGGCAAGGCCGTCTGGTCCTCCCTCTGGCCCGGCACGTACACGCTCACGGAGGAGCAGCCGAGCGGCTGGAGGCCGATGACGTCACCCGTCCACAAGGGCATCAAGCTCACCTCGGGCGGGTTGCAGAGCAGGTCGTTCGTCAACTGCCAGGAGACGTCGTTCGAGGTCACCACCTTCAAGGATCTCGATGCTGATGGCCACTGCGAGCTCGACGAGCCGAAGGCCGCAGGCATCACGATCCGCCTGTGGGGCGGTCCGGCCGGCAACACCGTGAACTTGAGACGGGAGACGGGTGCCGACGGACGCGTGGTCTTCGGCAATCTCCTGCCGGGCGTCTACCACGTCGAGGAGATGCAGCCGCGGGCCGGCAACCGCAGGCCGATGGCGATGTACTACGACGCCGGCGACGGTCTCGGACTCAGGTCCGGTGTGATCGGTACCGGCCAGGCGGTCGCGCTGTCATCAGGCGTGCCGGGCCAAGCGTGCTTCTTCGACGCCTTCCCCGGTCGCATCGTCGTCGACAAGTTCTACGACGCGAACCTGAACGGGCTGATGGATCCCGGCGAGATGGGTGTGCGCGGTATCGAGGTCGTGCTCATCGGTACCGAGGCCGTAGACGGAGATGGTGACGGGAGCACGGCCGTCCACCGTACCGCTCGCACCGACGCGAACGGCCGCGTGGTCTTCGAGGGCGTTTGGCCCGGGGACTATGGGGTCCAGGAGATCCTGCCGGACCACACGTGGTGGGCAACGACACCCACGTGGGCCGTGTTCAGACTGCTCGGCGACGAGACCGCCACGTTCTGCTTCGGCAACATCGAGTACGACGAGACGGGTTTCGATGCCAAGGGCTTCTGGCGAGGCGCGAAGGGAACGCCGTACATCAGTGCCGAGGACATCGCGGCGCTCAACGCACTCGAACCTTTCAGCGCGAGCGTCGGCTGGTGGGAGTTCCCGTTCGATGGGACATGGGCCGAGACCGGCAGGAGGTACTTCGGGACCGGCGCGGTCGGGGAGGTCAGTGACTTCCTCCGGGCACCGGCGAGTATCGATCCCTTGCCCGAGCGCTTCAGGCTCATGCAGCAGCTGTGTGTCTTCGTGCTCAACGTACGACACTCGACTCCCGACTCGGCTCCCGACGTCTTCGTCATGCTGGAGCTGCGTGATGGCACGCGATGCGTGCCGGAGGCGCTGATCGGCGAGGCGGTGGACGCCTGGAAGAGCGGCGACGAGCAGTACTGCTTGGAAGTGCGTCGGCTCCTTCAGCGGTTCAACAGAGTCAGGACAAT
>CAYWCB010000039.1:12484-12699 GCA_964456615.1 uncultured Eubacteriales bacterium
CATACCCTGAGAGACGAAGAGAGCCCGCCGGCATCACGCCGGCGGGCTCTCGCGCCTTCGGTCGACCCCGCCCGTGGAGTAGAGCGCTACGTGCCCGCTAGCGCTCGCTCATCGGGATGTAGCTCTGCGGCGAGGTGACGCTCTTGTACGCCGGGCGGATGATCTTGCCGCCGTGAGCGATCTCCTCGAGCCGATGAGCGCTCCAGCCGACGACG
>CAYWCB010000040.1:0-1337 GCA_964456615.1 uncultured Eubacteriales bacterium
CACGACGAGGACGTGTTCTTCTGCACAGCCGACATCGGTTGGGTCACCGGGCACAGCTACGTCGTCTACGGTCCTCTGTCTTTCGGGGGCACGTCGGTCATGTTCGAGGGCGTTCCGACCTACCCGGACGCCGGCCGATTCTGGGAGATCATCGACAAGCACGGCGTGAATCAGTTCTATACGGCGCCCACCGCCATCCGCGCGCTCATGAAGGCGGGGGAGGAGTGGCCAGCCAAGTACGACCTCTCGAGCCTACGCGTGCTCGGCACCGTGGGCGAGCCGATCAATCCCGAGGCCTGGATGTGGTACTACACGCACATCGGCCGCGAGCGAGTACCGATCGTCGATACCTGGTGGCAGACGGAGACGGGCGGGCACCTCATCACGAACCTGCCGGGCTGCACTCCCATGAAGCCCGGCTCGGCCACGAAGCCGTTCTTCGGCGTGCAGCCGATCATCCTCAACGAGGACAAGACCGAGACCGAAGTGAATGCCGGCGGTCGTCTCTGCATCAAGTTCCCGTGGCCGGGCATGCTGCGCGGAACATGGGGAGACCCCGGGAACGCGAGGGTGAAGGAGGTCTACTTCACGACCTTCCCCGGCTACTACTTCACGGGTGACGGGTGCCGGAAGGACGAGGACGGGTACTACTGGTTGATGGGGCGTGTGGATGACGTCATCAACATCTCGGGGCACCGTTTGGGCACGGCAGAGGTGGAGAGCGCGCTCGTGAGCCACTCGGCGGTCGCCGAGGCTGCGGTCGTCGGTTTCCCGCATGACATCAAGGGCGAAGGCATCTACTCCTACGTGATCCTGAAGGGCGGCAACGAGCCCACCGAGGACCTGCGCAAGATACTGGTCGGTCACGTGCGGCAAGAGATCGGGCCGATCGCCACTCCCGACTTCGTGCACTTCGTGCCCGAGCTGCCCAAGACGCGTTCCGGCAAGATCATGCGTAGGATCCTGCGGAAGGTCGCGGCAGGCGAGCGAGACCTGGACACGTTCGGCGACATCAGCACGCTCGCCGACCCCTCGATCGTGCAGGTGATCGTGGACTCGGCTCCGGATCACTAGCCGGCGACAGGCGTCCCTAGCGTCCATACGGAGCCGGGCCCCGGTGCGAGATCGCACCGGGGCCCTTCTCGTCCGTCGGAAACCCACTTCGCGTGCTAGACTATGCACTTGGCTCTTCCCCAGTCCTGAGCCGAAAGGGCCGCTGTCTATGCCGTTCAACGACCTGTTCCTTCGTGCTGCCCGCCGAGAGGCGACGGAGCGCACGCCCATCTGGATGATGCGTCAGGCCGGCCGATACATGCCGGAGTACAGGGCCATCCGAG
>CAYWCB010000040.1:1369-9097 GCA_964456615.1 uncultured Eubacteriales bacterium
CACGGTTTCCTCGAGATGTGCCGCACCCCCGAGCTCGCCGTGGAGGTCACGCTCCAGCCGGTCGACTTGATCGGTGTGGATGCGGCCATCTTGTTCTCGGACATACTCGTGCCCTTCCCAGGCATGGGGCTCGACCTGGAGTTCGCAAAAGGTGAGGGCCCCATCATCCACAACCCCGTTCGGACCGTCTCCGACGTGCGCAACCTTCGCGTCGCCGACCCGATCGAGGACACCGGGTACGTGATGGAGGCCGTCAGCATCCTGCGCCGAGAGCTCGTGGACAAGGTACCGTTGATCGGCTTCGCGGGGGCGCCCTTCACGCTCGCGAGCTACATGATCGAAGGCCACGGCACGCGCGACTACATCCACACCAAGCGCCTCATGTGGTCCGAGCCTGAGGCGTGGGACCAGCTGATGAACAAGATCGCCGACACCGTCATCGCGTATCTCTCCGCGCAGATCGACGCGGGCGCGCAGGCGGTGCAGGTCTTCGACAGCTGGGTGGGATACGTCGCCCCCGGCGACTACGAGCGCTCGGTGCTTCCCTACAGCAAGCGAGTGATCGCCGAACTCACCAAGAAGAGAGTGCCCGTCATCCATTTCGCGAACCAGGGCACGTCGATGCTGGACCTCGTGGTGCGGGCAGGCGGAGACGTGATCGGCTTGGACTGGCGGATCGACATCGGCAAGGCGGCCGAGCAAGTAGGACCCGGATTCGCGATCCAGGGCAACATCGACCCCGTGGCGCTCTTCGCTCCCGAGGACGAGCTCGAGCGGATGGTGGTGGAGATCCTGGAGAAGGTCGGGACGCGTCCGGGTCACATCTTCAACCTGGGGCACGGCATCCATAAGACGACAGACCCGGACAAGGCACGGACCCTCGTGCGCCTCGTCCATGAGCACTCGAAGCGTATTCGCGGGGGTGCGCGGACGTGAGCGAGACCGAGGCGAGTCGGTCCGGCGTCCTTCTCGTCGGGTTCGGTGGCCCGGATTCGGTCGAGTCGGTGCGTCCGTTCATGTGCGAGCTCATGGGGCGCGAGCCCTCAGACGAGGCCGTTGACGAGGTTCGCAGGCGCTACCTTGCCATCGGCGGACGGTCGCCTCTGGTGGAAATCGCGGAGTCGATGGCCACGGCGCTCTCTGAGTCCCTGGAGTCTAAGCTTGACTCGGCCATTCCTGTTCTCGTGGGCATGCGCTACAGCGAACCGAGCATCCGCTCGGCGGTGACCGCGTTGGCCGAGGCGGGCGTGAGCCGGATCGTGATGTGCTCGCTCTCGCCGTTCGAGTCGAAGGTGACGCACGAGGCGTATCGAGAAGCTCTCGCCGAGTCACTGGCCGAGCATCCCGGTCTCGCCGTTGTGGAGGCAGCGCCCATCGGTGCGCTCGATGCGTTCGCTGAGATCGTCGCTGCATCGGCCGTGTCCGCCCTCGGGCAGCTCGATCCGCCGACGGGCGCGCTCGTGGTCTTCACGGCGCACAGTCTTCCTCTGGCAGATCTCGAGACCGACGACCCATACGTGAACGGCGTGCGGACCGTCGTCGAGGAGGCGTGCGAGTACCTCGGCTGGAACTCGGGCAGTGACGACCAGGGCGAGCCGCTCCTTCCCGGCGTCCGCACGTACGGCGCACTCGACGGTGAGGGCCAGCGCTGGGTGCTCGCGTACCAGTCAAAGGGAAAGCGTCCCGGCGAGTGGCTCGGACCTGCGCTCGAGGACGTGATCGACGCCGCGCACGCCGCCGGACTGCCTTCGGTCGTGGTCGTACCCGCCGGATTCGTCACCGACCATCTCGAGACGCTCTACGATCTCGACATCGAGGCCGCCGACCGCGCGCTGAGGCTCGGGATGGAGTTCGTGCGGGGGCCTGTGGCCAACGAGCACGAGCATCTCATCGCCGGCCTTGCGGACGCGGTAGGGCCGCTGCTCTGATGTCGTCGCGATAGGGGACACAACGAAGCGCCGCGACGGTGGTGTGCCGGGACCGCCGGTGCCTGGAGGACGGAACGGACTCAATGAAGCGGATCATCGTGATCGGTGGTGGCGTCGCGGGCCTGGCAGCGGCGTACAAGGTCAAGCGGGCCGCCGAGGCGGGCAACGACGTGAGCGTCGTCCTCGTCGAGAAGGACGATCGCCTCGGGGGGAAGCTCGCCACCGAGATCATCGAGGACCCCGAGACCGGGGGGCGCTTCGTCGTCGACGGCGGGTCCGACGCATTCATCACCGAGAAGACCGCCGTGCATCGCGTCGCGAGACTGCTCGGCATCTTCGAGGACGAGACCGCCACGGTCGACGAGAACAAGAAGACACTCATCGTGAAGGGCAACCGCCTCATCGAGATGCCCGACGGCATCATGATGTTCGCTCCCACGAAGATGGTCCCCATGGCCACGACGAGGCTCTACTCGTGGCCGGCGAAGTTCCGCATGGCACTCGATCTCGTCATCCCCAGGAAGAAGGTCGCTGAGGGAGAGCTCAACGACGAAACGCTCGAGAGCTTCGTCGTGAGGCGGATGGGTCGCGAGTGCCTGGATCGACTGGCCGAGCCGCTCGTCGGAGGCGTGCACGCATCCGATCCGAAGAAGATGTCGCTCGCGGCAACGTTCCCGAACCTGCTCGACATGGAACAGAAGTACGGCTCGCTCATTCGCGGGTTCCTGGCGCAGCGCAAGAAGGTCGAGGAGATACGCCGCAAGTACCCACCGAAGCCGGGCCAGAAGCGGCGAACGTTCTTCAGCTCGTTCCTCCTCGGCATGCAGTACCTCACCGAGACGATGGCGGACGCCGTAGGGCGGGAGAACATCCAGACGGGCGTGTCGGCAACCGGGATCCAGCAGCAAGACACAGCGGGTTGGAGCGTCACGCTCTCTGACGGGGGCGAGCTGACCGGCGATGCCGTGATCATAGCCACTGAGGCCTGGGCAGCCGAGACCCTCGTGCGTCCGATCGATACCAGGGTGGCCGACCGCCTCGCCGAGATCCCCGTGTCCTCGTCGGCGACCGTTCCTATCGGCTTCAGGGCCGAGGACTGCCCCTTCGACACCAGGTGGTTCGGCATCCTGTGTCCGATCATCGAGGATCGCCCCCTCATGGCGGTCACGATGTCCTCGTCGAAGTGGCCCGATCGCGCCCCCGAGGGCACCGTGCTCATGCGGGGCTTTGTCGGAGGTCCCCGGAATCAGCAGATCATGGAGCGCTCCGATGACGAACTCATCGAGATCGTTCGGAGCGAGATGGTGAAGCTCCTCGGCGTGAAAGACGACGCGAAGCCCATCTTCGCGCGCGTGTTCCGCTGGACGAAGGGGATGCCGCAATACACCATGGGCCATCTCGAGCGGGTAGCTGAGATAGAGGAACGCATGGGTGCGATCCGCGGTCTCGCGCTCGCGGGCGGGTCGTACCGCGGCGTCGGCATCCCCAACTGCATCGAGAGCGGCGAGAAAGCCGTCTCGAAGGTGCTCGGCGAGTGGGGCATCGATCTGGCCGAGGACCACGTCGAGGACAAACGGGTGTACTAGCCGCGAGGGGTGCTACGCGCTTCCGATGACCTCGAGCATGCGGGGATGCAGGGTCGGATTTGCGGTGCATATGCTCTCGGAACGCGTGTCCCAGGATCGTCCCGTCGTGTCGGTGACCACGGCCCCCGCCTCTCTCAGGATGATCACGCCCGCTGCCATGTCCCACGGCTTGAGACCGTACTCCCAGAAGCCGTCGGCGCGTCCCGAGGCGACGTGGCAGCAGTCGACGGCGGCGGACCCGTCGCGCCGTACGCCGTGCACCGGGCTGCGCAGGAACGCCGACAGCACGGCGAGCTGCTTGTCGAGTGCGGCACCGCGGTCGTACGGGAAGCCGGTGATGAGGAGCGCATCACTCACATTCCGGGCCCCGGCTACGCGGACGGGCGCTTCGTCGCGATGAGCGCCGAGGCCCTCGGCGGCCGAGTACATCTCGCCGCGCGCGACGTCCAAGACGGCACCGGCGACGGGCTGCCCAGAGCGCAGGCACGCGACGGACACCGAGTAGCAGGGGAAGCCGTGGATGTATGACGTCGTCCCGTCGAGCGGATCGATGACCCATACCTCGTCATCCTCGAGACCGCCGGCAACGGTCGACGAAACGTCGTATACCTCCGGCTCCTCCACGACGAATCGCGCGGAAGGGTCGGTGCCGAGGATCGCTCGCACCACGGCGACACCGCTCGCGATGTCCGCTTCGGTGACGAAGTCGGTCTCGGAGCCCTTCACGCGCAGGTCGCCCTGATCGTTCAGGCGTTCCCCTAGCACGACGCCGCCGGCCAGAGCGGCCGCTCGCGCGGTCATCACGACGTCTCGCACGCGACACCATCCTTTGGAGATAATCCGGGTACCGGCTCGGACAAGTGTAGCGGCTGGCGGGCACGCACGAACATGGCCGCGGAAGGGGCTGCGCATGGTCGCCAAGGGCTTCTCCGATCCCCTGTCGGAGGCGGATCTTCTGGAACTGCAGCGCCGGGCGCACGCGGCTCGGGGGCACGTGCTGACAGCGACGACGCTCGCCAACTCCGGCCACCCAGGGGGTTCGTTCTCGTCGATGGAGCTCTACACGGTGCTCTATGGGTGTGCGCGGATCGACCCGGGCGAGCCACGCAGGCCCGATCGCGACCGCATCGTGATCAGCCACGGTCACACCTCGCCCGGGGTGTACGCGGCGCTCGCCGCCGTCGGGTTCTTCCGCGCGGAGGAGTTCGTTGCGCACTTCCGCCAGACCGGGAGCGTCTTCGAGGGTCACGTCGAGCGCAGCGTGCCCGGAGTGGAATGGTCGACGGGGAATCTCGGCCAGGGGCTCTCCGCTGGGGTGGGCATGGCGCTCGCGGCTCGGATGAAGGGCGTGCGCTGGCGTACCTACGTAGCGATGAGTGACGGGGAACAGCACAAGGGACAGGTCGCCGAGGCGCGCCGCCTCGCTGCGAAGGAGGGCTTGGCGGACCTCACGGTGCTCGTGGACCTCAACGGTATGCAGATCTCCGGACACACGCGCGACATCATGCCGGTGAACGTGTTGGGCGACTTCGCGGCCGACGGGTGGAACGTGATCGAGATCGACGGGCACGACATCGTGGCCATCCATGAAGCCGTTCGCGCGGCGCACGCGCACCAAGAGGGGCCAACGGCGATCGTGGCACGCTCTGTGATCGGCAAGGGTGTGAGCTTCATGGAGGACCAGGCCGAGTTCCACGGTCGAGGGCTCACCGAGGACGAGTACGTTCGCGCCATGGAAGAACTCCGTCTCGACCCGGGCGAGCTCGACGAGGCGCGCGCGAGGCGCGCGCAGCCCTGCGCCGTGGCCCCTCTGCCCCACGAGACCCAGCCGCTCGAGGTGGCGCAGGGCACGCCGCGCAGCTACGCGGCCGATGCGATGACCGACAACCGCTCGGCATGGGGCGCGGCGCTCGTCGATCTCGCCGAAGCGAACCCCGGGCTCCCGATCGCGGTCCTGGACTGCGATCTCGCGACCTCGGTCAAGACGGACGGCTTCGAGAAGGTGCGACCGCACGGGTTCGTTCAGTGCGGCGTGGGGGAGCACAATGCCGCGGTGGTGGCTGGTGCTGTGAGGTGCTGACGTTCTGGGGGGACTTCGGGGTGTTCGGGCTGGACGAGGCCTACAACCAGCAACGGCTCAACGATATCAACGGGGCGGCGCTCAAGCTCGCGCTCACACACTGCGGCTTGGACGTGGGCGAGGACGGCAAGACGCACCAGTGCCTCGACTACGTGGGAGCGCTGCGGCAGCTTATCGGGTGGCGCGCGATCGTCCCGGCCGACCCCAATCAGACCGTGCGCAGTGCTGCCACTATGGCGGGCAATGTGGCGGTCGCTATGGGCCGCAGCAAGCTCCCGGTCGTCACGGACATCGACGGGAAGCCGCTCTTCGGGGACTCGTACGAGTTCAGCTACGGGAGGATCGATTGGGCCCGGCCAGGCGGCGACGTCTGCCTGCTCTCGATGGGAACGACTGTGGGCGCGGCGGTCTCGGCGTCGGACGAGCTGCGCGAGATCCCGGGTCTGGGAGTCGCCGTGGGCGTCGTCTCGTGCCCTCTCGACCTTGACGATGAGGCCATGAAGAGGGCGTGTGCGTGTCCGCTCGTCGTGACGGTGGAGGACCACAACGTGCGGGGCGGACTTGGCGCGAGTGCTGCCGAGTGGATGGTCGAGATGGGTGCGGGCGCGCGCCTCGTGAAACTCGGCGTTGACTCGTACCGGTCCTCCGGCCCAGGCGCGGACCTGCTCCAGCGCGCCGGCTTGGATGCCGCGTCCATCGCCGAGACGATCCGGCGGGAGCTAGGACTGTAGGTCTGCTTCCTCGTCGGCGGGATGGGGTGACCGCGCGCCGACGTCGTCTTTGGTGCGAAGCGAACGGAGGATGCTCGCCTGTTCGGCTCGTCGGCCGGAAGGGCGCGCAACGGGTCCGCCTTCGGCCGCCTCGACATCGGCGCCGCGCTCGAGTAGTAGGTCGATGACCGCTCCTGCTGCGCGCTGCACCGCTTTCTCGACAGCGGGGGTGAGTTCCAGCTTCCAGTGGACGATCTCGGCGACCTCGACCCCGATACAAACGACGTCGGGGTCGAGCCCCATGAGGTTCGCGGCGTCCAACACGTCGGTGAGCCGCGCATCGTGGAGCGAGTGCATGACCTGATTCGGGGCCATGGACTCCGGATCGAGCATGACGACCGTTCCCGGCTCGTGGCCCGAGCCCCGGACCGCGTCGACGACGATGACGACGTCGGCGTCCCGCAACAGGTTGAGCATGGAGAAGCCCATGGTCCCAGCATCGACCACGTCGACGTTGTCCGGGAAACGGGCGAACGACAGCAGATGCTCTACCACGCGCGGGCCGACGCCTTCGTCGCCCATGAGGGGGTTGCCCACCCCCAGCACGAGCGTCTTCTGCCTCTCACGACGGCCCATGCGGCCCTTCCTCCGCAGTCTCGACCGCGGCGATGACGCCGGACGGTCATCGTGCGTCCGCGATGTCTCGTGATACCCCAGCCGCTGCAGCGACTATGCCGAGACCGCCGCGGCCAATCGCTCTTGAATGCGAGGGTACGCTTTGTCTCCCTCGAGGAGGAGCAACCGCTCGTCGAGCGGCAACTGCGCGCGTGCCTCGTCCCGCTGCTCGTTCGAGGTAGCGAGCGTCTCGCGCATCATCACGAGCAGGAGATAGCGCCCGACGGGCGTCAGCGTGATGTAGCGACCGTCGTCGTGCTCGATCGCCCCGACCGCGCGCATGAACGCCATCTCCGCCCACAGACCCCGCTCGACCGGGACTCCGAAATCGCGCTCGAACCGCTCCTTGTCCAACATGAGGCCGAAGAGGTCCGTGACGAACCGGTAACGCATGAGCGCCTTGCGTCTGTAGGGCCGGCCGGCCTTGACGACCGCCGAGCGGCCCTGTGAGACACGCTCCGCGTACTCGCGCAGGGAGAACGTGTTCGCGAAGACGGTCCCGCGCAGGAACGAGAGAGCACCAGAGCCCACACCCACGTATTCTTCGTAGTCGACGATGTACTCGTCGATCATCTCGCTGCGGTCCCGTGAGTAGGTCCAGGCGCTCGCCGGTTCGAACTCGGGTGCGAGACGGACCCCGATGTCGCGGTACAGTCGGTACTCGCGCGAGAAGTCGATCCGACCGACGAGCGGCTCCATCTCCTTGCGGGTGGCCGGAGACGCCATGAGCGGGTAGAAGGTCGTCTGGT